>JAJAYS010000065.1 GCA_026786065.1 Polaromonas sp. | reverse complement strand
GGTTTTCCAGCGCCGCGTCGCCTTTTGGTCATTGAGCGCGGCGAAGACCAGTTTTTAGAGCGTCGCGCGCTCCCCTCCAGGCCCTTGCGAAGCCCCGTGGTCGGTCTTGGACGCTATCTTTTCAGGAGTCGCCTGCGCCCGTAATTGCTGGTTTTCTGGCCGATTTGATTCAGATTCTTCCAGGGATGAGGCGGCGGGATGACCGCCAAGAGGTTCAACGTAGGGCTCGGTGCGTTCGGGATGGTGGGGATCAGTCATGGAAGCTAGTTTAGGCAATTGTCAAAACACCAGCGGCTGCAGGTTGTAGGCCGGGTGCCAGGACACGACGCCGTGGTCTTCGCTCAGCTGGACCTTCACCAGCCCGCCCCGGCACGGCCCGCCCGCGCACTCGCCGGTATCGGGCCGGTACTCCGCGCCGTGGCTGGCGCAGACCAACCACTGGCCGGTGGGATCGAAAACCCGATTCGGTTGCCAATCGAGTTCCATTGCCACATGGGTGCAACGGTTCAAGTAGGCGTATGGCTGGCCGTCGAAGCGAACCGCGAATGCCCGGCAGGTCTGGCCGGCATATGCCACGTCAAAGCCGACGGCATCGCCCGCCTCGCGCAATTCGTTGGAACTGCAGAGCGCTTGAACCGCGTCAATCACGACACGCCCCCACTCACGCGCTGGCCAGCAGCCACTCACTTAGCTGCGCCACCGAATGCGCGACGAAGCGCGGCCGCAAAGCTGCAAAAGCCTGGCTCTCGTGCGCACCGTAGCCCACGCCCACACTGGCGCACGCCGCGTTGAGTGCCATCTGCAAATCGTGGGTGGTGTCGCCGACCATCAGAACGCGCCCGGCGGGCAGGCCGAACTGGGCCATCAGTTCATGCAGCATGCGCGGATGGGGTTTGCCGGCAGTTTCATCCGCGGTTCTTGATGCGTCGAACACGCCCTTGAGCTGCGCGCTCTGCAGCGCTTCATCCAGGCCCAGGCGCGATTTTCCGGTAGCGACGGCCAGCAAAAAGCCGCGCTGCTTCAGCGCATCGAGCATGGGCAGCACGCCGTCGAACAAAACCAGGTCGTCGTAGTGCGCAGCGTAGTGATGCCGGTAGCGTGCGCCCAGCTCGGGGTGCTTGTCGTGTGGTACATCGGGCGCCGCATGGGCGAGTGCCTTCGCCAGTCCGAGGCCGATGACATAGCTGGCCGCTTCGTCGGTCGGCACGGTACCGCCGACGTCGCGCACTGCCGCCTGAATGCAGCGCACGATAATTTTTGTCGAGTCGAACAAGGTGCCGTCCCAGTCGAAAGCCAGCAGGTCGAAGTTTCGCTTTTGCATGAACCTATTTTCACCCGATTGGGAAAGCGGGCTCAATTGCACCGGGCAGAAAGCCGGCCAGCTCGGGGGGCAACGGCGACGCCAGCCGGATCGCCTTGCGGGTCTTGGGATGGTTGAACTTCAGGGTCCAGGCATGCAGGAACATGCGCCGCAAACCGGCGGCGCCAGCCCCCGCCTTTTGCAGCAGTTTGTTCAGGTCGAAGTCGCCGTATTTGTCGTCACCGGCAATCGGATGACCGGCGCTCGCCAGATGCACCCGGATTTGGTGGGTACGGCCGGTTTTGATCGTGACTTCGAGCAGGGTGAAAGGCTGACCCAACACGGCGGCGCTGGCGGGCACGCTGGTCCTGACCTTCACCAGTGTGACCGACCTCAATCCGTCCGGATGCTCATTTGGCACCACCCGGACGCGCCGCTCGCCGTCACTTGGACCGCCCACTACGGTAAATTTGTGCAGGGCCTGGTCGATCACGCGCAGATTCGTCGGCCAGTCGCCGCGAACCATCGCCAGATAGACCTTGTCGGTTTCACGCTCCCGAAACTGCTCCTGCAGCACTTTGAGTGCCATGCGCCGCTTGGCAATCAGCAGCACGCCACTGGTCTCGCGGTCCAGGCGGTGCACCAGCTCCAGAAAGTCGGCGCCGGGCCGGGCCATGCGCAACTGCTCGATCACGCCAAAGCTGACGCCGCTGCCACCATGCACCGCGACGCCGGCCGGTTTGTCGATGGCCAGCAAAAATTCGTCCTCGAAAAGCACCGGAAACTCGGACGCCGGCGCATAACCGCCGACCGTCGAACTCGCCCCATGGCGGGCGACTTCTTGCGCCATCGCGGCCGCCTTCTGGTCGGCCCGAAGCGAGCTACGCACCGGCGGCAAGCGCAGCAGGTCGCCCGCGACAAGCCGGGTGTCGGCCTGCGCACGGCCCTTGTTAACGCGCACTTCGCCGCTGCGAATGATGCGGTACACATGGGTTTTCGGCACGCCCTTGAGCTGGCGCAGCAGGAAGTTGTCCAGCCGCTGGCCGGCGTAATCTTCATCAACCGTCAGGTAGCTGACAAGCGCTGCCGCGTCAGCATAGCTAGTCGCGGTCACGGCGGGTTCAGGCACAGCGGCGGGCGCTGCGACGGGCCGGCCTGACGGTATTGCTCGGGCCGTCGCTGCCCGTATAATGCGTTTCACTAGCGATGAGCTGTAAGTGGTTGATTTGTCTGGATTTTAGTCCACGCAAATGCCCGAAGTCCGAAATCGGGCACCGGTCGAACTGCCCATAGCCGCGCCAGAAGGTCGATGCCGATGCAGGCAATTGCCCGCAAGCGTTCGGTGCCAGGCACCACGCGGCGAGCCAATTGCCAGCATGCAAGTTGACGTGATACGACACCAATTACGGAATACCACACCTGCCAGCCCCCAAGGCTGGGAGCGGATCCAGACAAAACAAAGTCATTCAACAGGTCCCGCCATGACGACCCGGCCGATCCGTCCGATTGTTTTATGCCAAACAGCGCCCTCTGGCCCTGACCGCAGGCCGCAATCGACTCTTCGTGCAGTCCCGTCGGGCGCAAGCAGCTATTAAATCAATAGCGACACCCGGTTGACCCGCCGTTTTGCCTCCATCCACGCGCCTACGCCCAAACCGCTTCGGCAACTGATTTTTCAGCCTGCTTGACGCGCGTCGAAAGCTCTCCGGCAATTCCCCCCGTTCGTCTCACGTTTTCTTAGGCATCGTTGGCCCGTTGTGGGCCTGAGATGTTTTAAGTTCCTGTCAAAAAGGAACAAGAAGGAAAGCGAATCATGAAACGTATGCTGGTCAATGCCACGCAGGCCGAAGAACGCCGCCTGGCCATCGTCGATGGGCAAAAGCTCCTCGACTACGAAATCGAAATCGAAGGGCGCGAGCAGCGCAAGGGCAACATCTACAAGGCCGTCGTGACGCGCGTCGAGCCGTCGCTCGAAGCCTGTTTCGTCGATTACGGCGAAGACCGCCACGGCTTTTTGCCGTTCAAGGAAATCTCGCGCAATTACTTCGCCGCTGGAGTGCCGGTCAATCAGGCGCGCATCAACGACGTGATCCGCGAAGGCCAGGAACTGCTGGTCCAGGTCGAAAAAGAAGAGCGCGGCAACAAGGGCGCGGCCCTGACCACCTTTGTCTCGCTGGCCGGCCGCTACGTTGTGCTGATGCCCAACAACCCGCGCGGCGGCGGCGTCAGCCGGCGCATCGAGGGCGACGACCGGGCCGAGCTGAAAGAGGCGATGGACCAGCTCGAATACCCGGCAGGTGCCAGCATCATTGCGCGCACCGCCGGCATCGGCCGCAGCGCGCCCGAACTGCAGTGGGACCTGAATTACCTGATCAAACTGTGGACCGCCATTGACGGTGCCGGCAAGGGCGGCAAGGGCGCGTTCCTTATTTACCAGGAATCGAGTCTGGTGATCCGCGCGATCCGCGATTACTTCAACAGCGACATCGGCGACATCCTGTTCGACACCGACGACGTGTACGAGCAAGCCCGCCAGTTCATGGCCCATGTAATGCCCGAGCACGAGCACCGCGTCAAACGCTACCGCGACGACGCGCCGCTGTTCAGCCGCTTCCAGATCGAGCACCAGATCGAGTCGGCCTATGCCCGCACGGTGCAACTGCCCTCGGGCGGCGCGATCGTCATCGACCATACCGAAGCGCTGGTCAGCGTGGACGTCAATTCGGCCCGCGCCATCAAGGGCGGCGACATCGAAGAGACCGCCACCCGCACCAACCTTGAAGCCGCCGACGAAGTCGCCCGCCAGATGCGCTTGCGCGACCTGGGCGGCCTGATCGTCATCGACTTCATCGACATGGAAGAGTCGCGCAACCGCCGCGACGTCGAAAGCCGGCTGCGCGACGCGCTGCGCCAGGACCGCGCCCGGGTCCAATTCGGCACCATCAGCAAGTTCGGCCTGATGGAAATGAGCCGGCAGCGCTTGCGGCCTGCGTTGTCGGAAGGCGCATCGATTCCGTGCCCGCGCTGCGGCGGCTCTGGCCACATCCGCGACACCGAAAGCTCGGCGCTGCAGATTTTGCGCATCATTCAGGAAGAATCGCTGAAAGACAGCACCGCCTCGGTGTTGTGCCAGGTGCCGGTCGATGTCGCGTCGTTCCTGTTGAACGAGAAGCGCTCGGAAATCGCCAAGATCGAGATGAAGCAACGTATCAACGTGCTGCTGGTGCCGAACAAGACCCTCGAAACGCCGAACTACCGGCTCGAGCGCCTGAAGCACGACGACCCGCGTCTGGACAACATCGAGGCCAGCTACAAGATGGCCGAAGAGATGGAAGACCCGACGCTGGTGACCCGCCGCAGCCAGGAAAAGCAGAACCGGCAAGAGCCGATCATCAAGGGTGTGCTGCCCGATGCGCCTGCACCCGTCGCACCGGCAAAGCCGGCACCCGCTCCGGTTGCCGCTGCGCCGGTCCCGGCCGCACGCCTCGCACCGGCAGTGGCTGCGGCCGAGCCGGCTGAAAAGGGCTTCTTCGGCTGGATCAAAGACCTGTTCGGCGCCGCCGACCCAGCCCCAGCCATCGCTGTATCCCCTACACCGGCAGCCAGGGCCAGCGAACGCAGCGGCCCGCGTGCTGATGACCGCGCCGAGCAGCGCGGCGAACGCGGCGAACGCGGTGGCCGCGATGGCCGACGCGGCGGACGTGGCCGCACTGAAGGCCGTGCCGATGGCCGTACCGCCGGCCGCGCCGACGGGCATATGGAGGGCCGTGCCGATGGACGCGGCGAGCCGCGTACCGAAGGACGCGCCGAGGCCCGCCTGGATGGACGAAGCGAGCGGCGCGAGC
>JAJAYS010000064.1 GCA_026786065.1 Polaromonas sp. | reverse complement strand
GTTCATGTCAGCCCTCAATGTTTTAGGCACTGCATTGCAGCCCTGCTCGTATGACCCACTTACCGGTTACTACCGAGACGGCTGCTGCAACACCGACGCCCACGACCACGGGACCCATGTAGTCTGCGCCAAAGTTACTGCCGATTTTTTGGCCTATTCTCTAGAGCGGGGGAATGATCTGGTCACCCCCCGGCCCGAATATCGCTTTGCGGGCTTGCGCCCCGGCGACCGCTGGTGCCTGTGCGTCAATCGTTGGTTGGAGGCACTGCACGCCGGCATGGCCCCATCGGTGCACTTGGAGGCTACCCACCCCAAAGCCCTGGAGATAGTGAACCTGGAGCAGCTCAAAGCGCACGCTCTTTAGTCGGGTGAACGCGCGCTTTGTAGCAATTCAGTTGCGTTATCAGATATTTTTTCGGAATTTAAGAACTGTTAAGTGCCATAAGCGGGTCCCCTGAATTTCCCCGACCGTCAGCCGGTGGCCGGGAGCCGCCGTTGACTCGAGCGATGCAATCGACCGCGTTTGCTGTATCGGTGTCGTTGATCCAGATTGGTCGCTTGGGCGTTGCGGCCCCGGAGGTCCCGGCACGGCTTACATGGTCAACCGGGAATACCCGTATGGCCTACATTTTTAGTGAATCGCTCGCGATCGGTGCGGCTAGCCTGCCAAGGCGATCCAAATCTAAACATTCAGATATGACCGTTTGAGATGAAGAAAATCGGCGATATCGCGAATTTCATCTTCGGATTTTCCAGCAATTTTAGCCGAATTGATCGCTTGCAATTCGTCAACTGGTCACCCACAGAACGCTAACTGATACGGACCTGTTTGGTGAAAAGGCCCGATTTGTTTGTGAAACGGGTTTTTAATCAGCCGGGACTTGACATTTAGCGAGTGCCAAATACTGCCGCACCATAATTTCGCGTGGTATCAGTTGCGGCCACAAGCAGTTGAGTCTTCCCACCGCTCACTGGATAAGCGAGTGCAATGCCTGATGCTGATTGACCGGCAAGCGCACAAGGCGCAGCACCAAAAGTCAAAGCAACGTTGAAAACGTTCTTACCCGATGCCCTTGGTGTGACGGTACCGCTGAATGCGCACCCAAGGCTTGACAGGGCGGTAAACGAACCAGAAGAGGCAATATTTATCGCCACACCTTCGCCAGTCAGGCTGGTCGTTGACCACGCACCAGCAATCGTTGTTAAAGATGCGGCCGAGTTGTAATCATAAAGCGATTCAGCGAGAGGACCACCGGTAAACGTCACAGTGCTTGTTCCTGCGACTGCCTTTCCCGAAATTGTTTTGGCCGTTGGGTCATATGTCGCGTTCACTGTGTTCGAAACGGCAGGAGAAAAACCAAAATCCTTTGCATTTGACGAAGTGAAGTTTCCGTTATTAGAGGTACCCGTACCTTGAACAAAACCGGCAATACCGAACACATTGGCCGTTTGAGTGCCATACAGTGTCCAGAAATCCCCATTTTCAAGAATTAGCAAATTGAAAGCTCTGCTTGTGCTACCGGTGAGCATGCCACCGAAAACACCTTCGTCTGCAGGTATTGGTGCAGGTGCAGCAGCTACTGGTGTGGAACTACCGCCTCCGCCGCCGCAACCGGCCAAGGCCGCTAACGCGAGCAAAGAGATTGCGAAAACTTTATTCTTCGTACTGACCATGATGAATATTCCTAGAGAGAGTCACGTATAGCTCTTGCTCAGCCGCTCTGTGCCAGATGCTTTCATGACTTACCCTTTTCACTGACATCTAATGCTGATACAGCTGATGTGCTGTTGAAACGGAATCAGATAGCTTCAGAAAACTTCATCTTTGGTTGATTTAACAACAAGGCCAACGCCACCCAGTTCAAATTGCCGCGTATAGCTCTCGAACCTCTGCTGCAAGGCGAAATTTTGGAGAAAGAAGATAGAGAAGCACCCATGCCGGGGTGATTCAAGCTTGTTCCATGTTGTGAACCGATTCGTGCTCGATCAGGGGGAGATAGTTGCGATGCTCTAGGCGCACAGAAATGACCGGCCACAAGGAGCACGCGGAAAAGCCTTTTGGGATCAGGTTCGTGGAAATGATCATGCAATGACTCATTTTTCGAGATCGCTTGTCTGGACCTGGATTTACGAGAACCATCGAAGCCCACCAAGCAATCAGTTTAGTGGGGGCAATAGTGAGGGCAATTCAACAAAAATCGATCGAAAAGAAAAAAAGACTTAGCTCCTTGCGATGCTAAGTCCTTGATTTCATTACTATTTAATGGTCGGTGTGAAAGGATTCGAACCTTCGACCCCTTGCACCCCATGCAAGTGCGCTACCAAGCTGCGCCACACACCGATTGAGCCAAGAGTATAGCGCGGGCTACCGTACGACTTGGCGGGCTTGCCAGTCGGATCAATCCACCGGGCTGAGCAGTTCGCGCAGTTCGATGAGCTCACGGCGCAGAAGCTCCAGGCGCGTGTTAACCGGCTCGCCCTCGACCAAAATCGATGGCGATAACTCGCTTTCGGAAAACTCGGTGCTGTCGTCAAAGTCGTCGAGCAAGGATTCGCCGCCCTCAAGCTCATCAACGCCGTCCAGCATCACCTCGCCGCTACGACGCCGGTCCCGTTCAATTTGAACGATTTCCTGCAGCTTGTTACGTGCACCACTAATGGTAAAGCCTTGGTCATACAGAAGATCGCGGATGCGCCGGATCATCAGGACCTCATGGTGCTGGTAGTAGCGGCGGTTGCCGCGACGTTTCATTGGACGCAGTTGCGTGAACTCCTGCTCCCAATAACGGAGCACGTGAGGTTTGACACCGCACAGGTCGCCAACTTCGCCAATGGTGAAATAGCGCTTTGCCGGGATGGACGGAAGGGTTTTTTCCAATTAAATCAATACGCTACAGCGAAAAGCTCCGGCGATACTCCAACTTGGATTCTGCGCGAAGCGTAACATGCCACGTCGCATTTGTGTCGGCTTGTTACGCTTAATTGATGCATTCATGGGCGCCGTTGCAGCCACTTCCCGATACTTGGGAAACAGGCAGACTGGATTCTAGAAGTTGTGAGGCTGGCCTCAGGCATCCGGGCTTCCCTGAATCTGGTCCTTTAGTTTGTGACTGGCGTGAAACGTCACGACTCGGCGTGCTTTGATCGGAATGGCCTCGCCGGTCCGCGGGTTGCGTCCGGGGCGCGGCGCTTTGGTCCGGATCTGGAAATTGCCGAAGCCCGAGATCCTGACGTCCGTACCCTGGACCAGGCTGTCAGAAACCAGAACAAAAAACGCGTCGATCATGTCTTTCGATTCTCGTTTGTTCAAACCGATCTGCTCGAACAGCAATTCAGCCAGATGCGCCTTGGTGAGCGCGGGCGTCTCCAGGCTCTCGACGGAAAATTCCATTTGGGCTCCCTTTGCCATTTTTGTAATTTCGGCCTGCTTCAGGTTCGCAGGCGAGCCTGCAAGCGTTGCTGAAGGCTCACCAGAACCGACTTTACGGCGGCTTCAATCTGCTCGTCGGTGAGAGGGGCGTCGTCGTCTGCGAAGACCAGACGAATGGCCAGGCTTTTCTCACCCTCTAGCAGAGCGGTAGCCGGAGGCTGCGGCCGGTAAACGTCGAAAAGCGTGGCGCTTTTGAGCAATCCTTCGGTATCGGCCCCGTATGTCGCCGCCATCAGGTCAGCATGGGAGGCGCGTTCTGAAACTATGACCGCCAGGTCGCGCTCGACCGGCTGACGCTTGCTAACGGCCTGCGCTGTAGGGAGTTGCCGCTCCAGCACGGCGGCCAGATCAAGTTCAAAAATTTGGGGCGCCTGGGGCAACTCGTAGCCCTGGCACCACCTCGGATGCAACTCCCCTGCAAAACCGATGCAGCTACCCCCAACATAAATTTCGGCACAGCGCCCGGGGTGCAGCGCAGGGTGCGAAGCCGGCCTGAATTCGGCCACGACCGGCGCAAGCAGCGCCTCGATATCGGCTTTCAAATCGAAAAAATCAACAAGGCGATCCTTGCCGCTGCCGGGGCTCCATTGCAGCGGCGCGGCGCTGCCGTAAGCCAGCGCGGCGATACGCATCGGTTGCGCCAGGCCGGGCACTCTGCCCTCGCCAGCCTGCGCCGATGCATCCCGCCAGAAAACGCGGCCGACCTCAAAGACGCGCAGGCGGCCGACTTTGCGGTCGAGGTTGTGCTTTAAAACCTGGATCAGCGAACCGGCCAAAGTCGAACGCATCACGCTCATCTGGCTGGCGATCGGATTGAGCAGGCGAACAGGTTCGGGGTTGCTGGCCAGCTCGCGCTCCCAGCGCTCATCGACAAAACTGAAGTTGATGGTTTCCTGGTAGCCCAACCCCGCAAGCTGGCGCCGCAACGCAAAACGGCCACGCTGTGTGTCGCTGCGCGCTCGGGGCTCAACCGTCGAGACCGGCGCCGTCGCGGGTAGCAAATTGAAGCCGATCAGTCGCACAACCTCTTCAATCAGGTCTTCCTCGATAGACTGGTCAAAACGGTAGGCGGGTGGTTGAACGGTGATGAGACCGTCGGCCTCGCTAGCCGGCAGGCCGAGACGCTTGAAGGCGTCCAGGCACTGGGCGGCGGTTACCGGCATGCCGATCACCTTGCTGGCACGCGCCACGCGCAAGGTCAGGGGAGCGCGCACGGGCAAATTGACTTGCTGGTCGTCGACGGGGCCGACCGACCCGCCACAGATATCGAGCACCAACTGCGTGATGCGCTCCAGGTGCTCGACCGTGGTGGACGGATCGACGCCGCGCTCAAAACGATGGCCGGCGTCGGTAGAAAAGTTAAAACGCCGCGAACGTCCAGCGACCGCTTCTGGCCACCAGAAGGCAGCTTCGATGTAGATGTTTTTGGTGTCGTCGGTGACGGAGGTGCCGTCGCCACCCATGATGCCAGCCAGGGATTCCACTGCCCTGGCGTCGGCAATGACTCCGACCGCCTGATCGACCGTGACGGTGCTGCCGTTGAGCAGTTTGAGCGTCTCACCGGCGCGGCCCCAGCGCACATCGAGACCGCCATGAATCTTGTCGAGATCGAAAATATGACTGGGCCGGCCGTATTCGAACATCACGTAGTTCGAAATATCGACCAGCGCGCTCACGCTGCGCTGACCGCAGCGCGTCAGACGGTCGATCATCCACTGCGGCGTCTTGGCCCGGGTATTGACGCCACGCACGATACGGCCGGAAAAGCGCCCGCACAGGTCGGGCGCCGAGATCGTCACCGGCAGGGTGTCGGCATGGTCGGCTGCGACGGGCGAAAAGCGCGGCGCCAGCAAAGACGCGCCGGTGATCGCCGCGACTTCGCGGGCCACGCCATGCACACTGAGGCAGTGACCGAGGTTGGGTGTCAGCTTCAGCGTAAACAACGTGTCGTCGAGCTGAAGAAACTCTCGGAGATCCTGGCCGAGCGGTGAGCCGGACGGCAATTCATAAAGGCCAGAAGAGGCATCGGAGATCTTCAACTCGCTGGCCGAGCAAAGCATGCCCTGGCTTTCGACGCCGCGAAGCTGGCCGAGGCGGATCAGCAGCGGCTTGCCGTCGTCACCCGGCGGCAGCTCCGCGCCGACCTTGGCGACCGGAACACGCAAGCCGGTTCGCGCATTCGGGGCACCACAGACGATATTGAGCAGACGTACGCCACCTATATCGACCGCGCAGACACGCAACCGGTCGGCGTTGGGATGCTGCGTACAGGAAACGATTTCGCCGACCACCACGCCGCTGAAAGGCGGCGCCGCCGCTGCAGTCGACTCGACTTCAAGGCCGGCCATCGTCAACGCACTGGCCAGTTCCTGGGTGTCGAGCGCCGGACTGCAAAACTCTCTCAACCAACTTTCCGGGAATTGCATGGGGGAAACCTTAACTGGCGAAACAGGGAGGCAAGGTCATCTGGCTAATCGAGGCGGACCGGGGCCTGTCGGAGGGACATGCCGGTGCAGCGCGAAGCGCGGGCAGACGAGGCTGACACGGTCATCGAAACTGCCCCAGGAAGCGGACATTGCCGTCAAAAAATTGCCGCAGGTCGTTAACGCCATAGCGCAGCATCGCAAGTCGGTCTATGCCGCTGCCAAAAGCGAAACCGATGACCGTTTCATGATCCAGGCCCATGTTGCGCACCACCTTCGGGTGGACCTGGCCCGATCCCGCGACCTCCAGCCAGCGCCCGGCCAGCGGGCCGGTGTTGAAGGCGATATCGATTTCAGCACTGGGCTCGGTAAAGGGGAAGTAGCTTGGTCGGAAGCGCAGTGTCAGGTCGTCGGTTTCGAAGAAGGCCTTGCAAAAATTCAGGAACGTGACCTTGAGGTCTTTAAAGCTGACGTTCTCGCCCAGCCACAAACCTTCGATCTGATGGAACATGGGTGAATGGGTTGCGTCGCTGTCAACGCGGTAGGTGCGGCCTGGCGCGATCACGCGGATCTCGGGCATCGCTGCGTGTCCCGCATACTTTTTGACATGGGCCTGCGCATAGCGGATCTGCATTGGTGAAGTGTGCGGTCGCAGGTTCAAGGCTAGGCCATCCTCGCCCTGCATATCGACGTAGAACGTATCCTGCATCGATCGGGCCGGGTGATTCGGTGGGTTGTTGAGAGCGGTGAAACTGAACCAGTCTTCCTCGATCTCGGGACCGTCGGCCACATCGAAACCCATCGACGAAAAAATCAGCTCGATGCGCTCCCAAGCCAAGGAAATCGGATGCAGGCCCCCTATATCGCGGCTTCGGCCAGGCAGGCTGACGTCGAGCGCTTCGGCTTTGAGTTGCGTTTGCAGGTCACCCTCAGCCATCGCTTGGCGCCTGGCATTGAGCGCGGCCTCAACCTGCTGTTTGATGACATTGATGGCGGCGCCACGCGTTTTCTTTTCGTCAACACTGAGGGCTGCCATGCCCTTCATCAGCTCGGTAAGCTTGCCAGTTTTACCAAGAAACTGCGCCTTGGCGTTTTCCAGCTCCGCCGGTGAACTCACTTGGCCGAACGCGGTTTGGGCATTTTCCAATAGGGAATTTAAATCGCTCATGGTACAAAACCCAAAACGCTAGAAGGCAGGCAAAAACTGGTTGGTCAAAACAAAAGGGCCAGAGCCTTTTCAAGCCCTAGCCCTCTGAATTCGGGCGCATGCAGCTACTGTTTAAATAGCGCCGCGCCCTTCATCTCAAGCAGCCAGTTTGGCCTTGACTTGATCGACGATGGCGCCGAACGCGGCACTGTCGTTGATCGCCATGTCGGAAAGAACCTTGCGGTCGATCTCGATACCCGCCTTTTTCAGCCCATTGGCAAACTGGCTGTAGGTCATGCCGAACGAGCGGCTGGCGGCATTGATACGGGCAATCCACAACTGGCGGAACACGCGCTTCTTGGTGCGGCGGTCCCGGTAGGCATACTGCCCGGCCTTCATGACCGCTTCTTTGGCGATCCGGAAAACGTTACCGCGGCGACCGCGGAAGCCTTTTGCAAGGGCTAAAACTTTTTTGTGGCGGGCGCGAGCCGTTACACCACGTTTGACTCGAGGCATGCGATTACTCCTTGTTCGTCGTTAAATTAAATGCCACGGCCTGGAAGCATC
>JAJAYS010000063.1 GCA_026786065.1 Polaromonas sp. | reverse complement strand
AGATAGACGCGCGCTCCGCCCGGCTGCGTCCAGTGCTGGATTGCGATGGCCGCCTGTGCGGACACCGAAATCAGCCCAAAAATTAAGAAAATAATGGCTGCAGCCCCGTAATTACGGGCGTTAGCAGCTCCGTTTTTGATAGCAAGTGTCATGCGGAACCGATGTTGGAAAAAGCAGCCAGGCGCGCTGGCGAGTGGAATACGGGGTTCAATGGCGGGCGCCGGCCGGTGGCGTGCGCGGCTTGCGGTTCGGGTCGATCGGCTGCGGCAGCAAGGTGGCCACTGTCATTTGTTCGTCGCCAAAATACTTGCCGGCCACCGCCTGCACCTCCGGGCCGGTAATAGACCGCAGCGCGGCAATCAGCCTGGCGCTGGCGTCCAGCGGAAAGCCCTGCACCCAATTGCTGCCCAACTCGCGCGCCTGGGCAAAGACCGAGTCGAGTTTGTAGGTTTCGCTGGCCACCCACTGGGTCTTGACGCGGTTCAACTCGGCCTCGCTGACGCCCTCTTTGGCGACGCGCGCAACCTGCTGGCGCAGGCCGTCGGCGACCTGCTGCGCCGTCTTGCCATCGGCCGGGACGCCGCTCAACGAGAAAAGCTGCGGCCCGCGCCCCAACAGGCCGTTGGACGAACCGGCACTGTCGGCCAGCCGGCCTTCGCCCTGCACCAGCGCCCGGTCCAGCCGCGCGCCGCTGTAGCCGTCGAGCACCGCCGACAGCACCGTCAGCGCCAACGCATCGCGCCCCGGGCTGCCGGGTGCTGGCGGCGCGCCCGCGGCAAAGTCGGCCGGCTCCAGCTTGGGCACCTTGAAGGCCATGTCGATGTAGGCCTGGCTGGCCGGGGCCTTCCATTCGAGCCGGCGGGCGCCCGACTGCTCGGGCTCCTCACGCGGCTTGCGCGCCGGCACCGGCCGCGCGGCAATCGGTCCGTAATACTTTTCGGCCAGCGCCCGGGCCTGGGCGACATCCACATCCCCAGCGATCACCACCGCCGCATTGCCCGGCACATACCATTTGCGATAAAACTCGCGCAGGTCGTTCGGCGTCATCGCGTCGAGGTCGCTCATCCAGCCGACGATGGGCCGGCGGTAGGGCGACGCGACGTAGGTCAGCGCCGCCTGCTGCTCATAGAGCTGGGCGCGTGGCGACTCGTCAGTGCGCGAGCGCCGCTCTTCTTTCACGACCTCGATCTCGCGCTTGAACTCGTCGTCGGCCCACTGGTTGTTGGCAAAGCGGTCGGCCTCCAGCTGCATAACGTCTTCCAGCTTGCCGGCGGGAATTTGCTGGTAGTAGCCGGTGCTGTCGCGGCTGGTAAAGGCGTTCTCGCGGCCACCGAGGGCCGCCACGCGGCGTGAAAACTCGCCGGGTTTGACGGTCGGCGTGCCCTTGAACATCATGTGCTCAAGCGCATGCGCCGCGCCGGACGTGCCATCGACTTCGTCCATCGAGCCGACCCGCACCCACAGCATGTGGGCCACGGTGGGGGCGCGGCGGTCGGGCTTGACGATGACCGTCATGCCGTTGGCCAGCGTGAACTGGGCCACCGGTGGGGCGGGGCTCGTCTGGGCGTGGGCCAGCGCTGCAGCGCCGGCCAGAGCCAGGGCGCCCAACGCTGGCCGGAAACCGGCGCCGGACAAACACATTGGCCCGAAGGCCCCACGGGTAAAAGGTGAACGCGTCAAAAGGCTGGCCTCGTGTGTTTCATTAAAATGATGCGACTCCAAAGCATACCCAATGTTCAGTTTTTTCAAGAAAAAACCCCCCCTACTCGCGCCCATCCCTCCTGCCGCCGCGCCGGCAGCCCTTGAGCCCCCGCCGATTCCTCCAGGCCCGACCGCTTCGCCGGCGTCACCCCCCGCCCACCCGGCGCCGCTCAAATGGGCCGCGTCCTCCGGCGGCAGCCTGATCGGCTCGGCGCTGGTCACGCCGATTGCAATTCCCGAGCCGCCGGACTTGGCCGCCGCGCCACCCGAGCGGCAAAAATGGCTGGCCAAACTGCAGCAGGGCCTGCGCAAGACCGGCTCCAGCATTTCAACCGTTTTTACCGGCGGGCAGATCGACGACGCGCTGTATGAAGACCTGGAGACCACCCTGCTGATGGCCGACACCGGCGTCGGCGCCACCGAACACCTGCTGGCTGATGTCAAACGCCGGGTCAGCCTGGGCGGCTTCACGCACCCGGTGGCGGTCAAAAATGCGCTGGTCGAGTCGCTGACCCAGTTGCTGAAGCCGCTCGAAAAATCGCTGGTTATTGGTGAATTCAAGCCGACCGTCATCATGGTGGCCGGCGTCAACGGGGCTGGCAAGACCACCTCCATCGGCAAGCTGACCGCGCACCTGGCCAACGAAGGCGCGACGGTGCTGCTGGCGGCCGCCGACACCTTTCGGGCGGCGGCCAAAGAGCAGCTCGCCGTCTGGGCCGACCGTAATACGGTCGAGATCGTCAGCCAGGCAGGCGGAGACCCGGCCGCCGTGGCTTTTGATGCGGTGAGTGCCGGCAAGGCCCGCACTAAGGACGTGGTGCTGGTCGATACCGCCGGCCGGTTGCCGACCCAGCTGCATTTGATGGACGAGCTGCGCAAGATGAAGCGCGTGATTGCCAAAATAGAGATCGAGCGCAGCGCCGGGCCGCCCCAAACAAGCTCAGCCCCCTCGGGGGGCAGCGCAGTACGCGAAGCGACGAGCGTGGGGGCGACATCGCCGCCCCATGAAGTGCTGCTGGTCATCGACGGCAACACCGGCCAGAATGCGTTGAGCCAGGTCAAAGCCTTTGACGACGCACTGCAACTGACCGGCCTGATCGTGACCAAACTGGACGGCACCGCCAAGGGCGGCGTGCTGGCGGCCATCGCACTCTGGGCGCGCGAGCGGCAAGCGCTCAAAGCCGATTTGAAACCGGTGCCGGTGTACTTCATCGGCGTCGGTGAGAAGCTCGAAGATCTGGAGACCTTCAATGCCCGTGAATTCGCGCAGGCGCTGCTCAACTGAGCCGGCGTCTCCAGTCAACTTGAAATGCCGGGCCCCTGAGGACCCTCTGCATAAGCCCCAGAGGCCTGCGATCGGCCAGGCTCGGGCGGTCTGCTGCGTTGCTTTTCTTGCCAATAGCGGGGCTATTGGCTGCAAAAAGGCGCGTTGCAGTCCATCCAGATCCGTGCGCCGCAGATTCGCCAGGGTTATGCAGAGGGTCCCTGGCACCCAACTTCATCCTGAAAGGACTTTTCAATGCCCCAATCAACAACCCGACAGTCTGCGGGTGATCCCGTGAGCGGCTTTTTCAACGCTGTGCTCGGTGTGTTTCTCAAGCTGCTGATTCTGGCTTTCGCGGTGGTCTTCGGCGTCGGGCTGATCGCAGCCGCCTTGCTTTACCTCGTCTGGAGCGGCCTGGTCTTCCTGGTCACCGGCCGCAAACCCGTCGTCGCGGTACTGTTCAGCCAGGTCAGGCGGTTCAAGGAGTTTTCCACCGCTGGAGGGGTCTGGCCCCGGCCGGCCGGGCGTGCGCCGGTCGACCAGCCGGCATCGCCGGACGTGGTCGATGTCGAGGTGCGCGAAATCCGCAGCGAGCCCGGCCAGCCCGGCGGCGAGCACCGGCCACCGGGTCGATGACGGGTCGCGTCGATAGCCATGACGGATGACCAAGAATGACGATGCTTGGCAAAACCCTGATTTCAGCGGCGCTTTTGCACTGTTCCGCAGCGTCAGCGGCAGCGGCGTAGGCGACGTCAGGTGCGCTTGACAAAGCCGGCTGTGGCGCGCTGCCTCAGACAATGCAGAGACCGGGCGATAGCGCACCGCCCCTGCGGCGTGAGTGCAAAGGCGCGGCCAACGCCGGTGCCTGCGCGGGTTTGACCAAATGAATCAAATGCGGTCGGCCGCCGGGGGCGGCCCTGCAGCGGCGGCTTTGGCCTGCTGATTTCCACCTTTCTCCATTCCAGGGAGTTCTTTTGAAACGTCGCACACTGCTTCAGGCTACTTCGGCCCTTGTCTTTGCCCCCGGGCTGTCGCTGGCGCAAACCGGCTACCCGGCCAAGCCGATCCGCTACATCGTGCCGGTGGCGGCCGGAGGTGGCAGCGACATGGTCGGCCGCACCGTGACAGAACGCTGGGGCGTGGCGCTCAAGCAGACTTTCGTTGTTGAGAACCAGGGCGGCGGCGGAGGCGTGATCGCCAGCCAGGCGGCGGCGCGTGCCGCACCCGACGGCTACACGCTGATGCAGGGCTATGTGGCCACCCACGGCACCAGCCCGGCGACGCGCAAGCTGCCTTACGACCCGATAAAAGATTTCACTGCTATCGGCATGATTGGCGGCACGCCGAATGTGCTGGTCGTCAACGCCGCGCTGCCGGTCAGGACGGTGCAGGAATTCGTCGCCTACGTGAAGAAAAACCCCGGCGCGCTCAGCTACGGCTCGGCCGGTCAGGGCTCGCTGACGCACCTGACGATGGAGCTCTTCAAGCAGCAGATCAACTCCTTCATGGTCCACATCCCGTACCGCGGCGTAGCACCGGCTTTCACCGACCTGATAGGCGGCCAGACGCAGGCAATGTTCCCCGGCCTGGCCGCTGCGGTGCCGCACATCCGCTCGGGCCGGGTGCGGCCGCTGGCGGTGACCGGGCTGGTGCGGCATCCGCAGTTCAAAGACCTGCCGACGCTCGACGAAGTCGGCTTCAAGCTCTTTGATGCGCAGCAGTGGTATGGCGTGGTCGGGCCGGCCGGCATGCCGCCAGCCATCGTCAAGCAGCTAAACGAAACGCTGGCCGTCGTTCTCGCGGCGCCCGACCTGCGGGGGAAGCTGTCGGTCGAGGCCATCGAGCCGAAGGTGATGTCGCCGGAACAGTTCGCCGCCTTTATTCAGGCCGACATTGCGCGCTGGACCAAACTCGCCAAAGACCGCAAGATCGAACTGGACAGCTAGCCGGTCCCCGGCGCTTTTCTTGAGTAAAAACCGGATTTTAAGCAACAAAAACGGGCGTTAGCAGCTCCTGAATATATAGCGCTTCGGCGCTCTTTCTTCAACCACCCAGGCAAATTCGTTTGCCACCAGCACACCCTTATGGCCCGCAATACCCAGGTCGCCGCCGACCACCACGCCCCCGCCGTCACGCAGATCCTCAGCCAGCACGTGGCCACGCATCCGGGCTTCGCGGCCGGCGGCTGGAACGAGACGGTCGATCACGAGGCGCACCGCACCTTCCTCAACTGGCTGGGTTGCGCCGTCGGTGCCGCGCAACACGAATCGGTCGATTCCGCGCTGGCTGCGGTGCAGCTGCTGCAACCGGCGCCGCAAGCCAGCGTGCTGGGCCGCAGTGAGAAGGTCGATATGGCCAGCGCCGCTTTGCTCAACGGCATCAGCTCACACACTTTTGACTTCGACGACACGCATCTGAAAACCATCATTCACCCGGCCGGGCCGGTGGCTTCAAGCCTGCTTGCGCTGGCGCAGCACACCGGCGCTTCAGGCCGCGAGCTGATCGATGCGCTGGTGCTGGGCATCGACGTATCGTGCCGCGTCGGCAACGCGATGTACCCGGACCACTACGACCGTGGCTGGCACATTACCGGCTCCACCGGCACGCTGGGCGCGGCGGCGGCCTGCGCCCGGCTGCTCAAGCTGGACGTGCAGCAGACCGTAATGGCGCTGGGCATTGCCGCGTCGCAGCCCATCGGCATGCGGGAGCAGTTCGGCACCATGACCAAGCCGTTTCACCCCGGCGCGGCAGCCCGGGCCGGCCTGATGTCGGCGCTGCTGGCCAGTAAAGGCTTCACCGCCAGCACCAAAGCGCTGGAAGCGCCACGCGGCATGATGCAGACTGTCTCGACCAAAAACACCTGGAGCGAAATCATCGGCGCGCTCGGCCAGCGCTTCGAAATTTCTTTCAACACCTACAAACCCTTTGCCTGCGGCATCGTGATCCACCCGGCCATCGACGCTTGCGCCCAGTTGAAGGCCAAGGACGTGGAAGCCAGCGAGATCGAACGCATCGAGCTAAAAGTGCATTCGCTGGTGCTGGAGCTGACCGGAAAAAAGGAGCCGCAAGATGGCCTGCAGGCCAAGTTCAGCGTCTATCACGGCTGCGCCGCCGGGCTGACCTTCGGCTTCGCCGCCGAAGACGAGTTCTCGGACGCTGTTGTCAACCGCCCCGACATGGTTGCGCTGCGCCGCAAGGTCGTCGCCACGGTGGACGATGCCATCGATGAAGCCAGCGCCGACGTTACCGCCGTGTTGCAGGACGGCCGCCGGGTGCATGTGTTCGTCAAGCATGCCATCGGCTCGATGCAGAACCCGATGACGACGGCGCTGCTCGAAGCCAAGTTTCGCGGCCTTTCGGAGCCGGTTTTGGGCGCGCAGCAGACGGGCGAGCTGATGGCCGCTTGCTGGGGCGTCGGCGAGGCCGCCACGCTGGACGCAGTGCTGGCGCTGGCCGTGCCGCGCTGAAACCGGCGGCTGGCCCCCAGCCGAAGCGGGAGCGGGGACAAGGCCGGTACTGGAGCCAAATGCCATAACCTCCATTCGCTACTAATTTTATAGCTGTATACGCCCGTTTTCATTGCTATCAAGCCAATTAACCCAAAATTTTCTGAGTTTTCCCGACCGCACGACGTGCAGTTTCGTTGCCGCCTGTGATCCGGCGGCTTTACCTGCGGGACACGCGGCGACTTGAACTTACGCTTGGGCCTGCCGTCTTAGGGGTTACAAGGGTAAACACTGATTAGCCATGATGGCATCTGGTGTTCCCGGTGCAGTTTGGCACTCCAGACTTGCGAGTGCTAATATTTGTATTCACAGAAAAGGAGTTCTGCTTGTCTTACGCTCTTTCGCCCAATTCGATGAATGCTGTACTGGCCTCCCCGTTGCCCCGCAGTCGCGCGGTCGCCGACGCCAATCCGTGGTCGGTGGTGCCGCCACTCGGCAACCTTGATGCCTATATTTCTGCAGTCAACCGCCTGCCGATGCTGACGCTTGAGCAGGAGCAGGAGTACGCCCGCGACCTGAAGGCGACCAACAACCTCGACTCGGCCGGCAAACTGGTGCTGTCGCACCTGCGCCTGGTGGTGTCGATTTCGCGCCGCTACCTCGGTTACGGCCTGCCGCACGGCGACCTGATCCAGGAAGGCAACATCGGCCTGATGAAAGCCGTCAAGCGCTTCGACCCAGACCAGAACGTGCGTCTGGTCAGCTACGCGATGCACTGGATCAAGGCCGAAATCCATGAATACATTTTGAAGAACTGGCGCATGGTCAAAATGGCTACGACCAAAGCCCAGCGCAAGCTGTTCTTCAACCTGCGCTCGATGAAGCAGGCTTACAAGGGCGACGCCGACGCCGCGACCCACCGCGACACCCTGACGGAAAGCCAGATTGACTCGATGGCCAAGACGCTGAACGTCAAGCGCGAAGAAGTCATTGAGATGGAAAAGCGCATGTCGGGTGCCGACGTGATGCTTGACCCCAGCCCCGGCGACGATGGCGACGACGCTTTTGGCCCGATTGCCTATCTGGCCGATGCCACGCAGGAGCCGGCAGCGCTGATGGAGGCCGATCACCGGGATTACCTGGCGAGCGAGGGCATTTCGACCGCGCTGGACGAGCTCGATCCGCGCTCGCGGCGCATCGTGGAGGAGCGCTGGCTCAAGGTCAACGACGACGGCTCTGGCGGCATGACTCTGCACGACCTGGCTGCGGTGTACGGCGTCAGCGCCGAGCGCATCCGCCAGATCGAGGTCGCGGCAATGAAGAAAATGCGCAAGGTGCTGACAGAACACGCCTGACACCCGCGCTGGGTGGCGCAGGGCATGCGCACCGGAAATCCGACGTAGCCCGAGATGGCCCGCACCTTTCAAGGTGACGGGCTTTTTTGCTACTGGGCACCCTCTGCACAACGGTAGCGAGTCTGCGGCGGCAGGCGCATGGGTCTATGCAGCGGGCCCTTAACCGCCGCCCAGCTGCTTCAGGCGCCGCTCAGCAGCAGCCGGATGTCCGACGCCAGCGCGTCCGGGCCGGCGCCGTAGCGACTGTAAAGCCGGATACGGCCCTGGGTGTCGAACACGTAGCTGCCGGCCGAATGGTCCATCGAATAACTGCCCGGCGTTTTGCCTTCGACTTTTTTGTAAAACACCTTGAAGTCTTTGGCGAGCCTGGTCAACTGGTCGGCATCCGGACGCAGCGCGATGAACGACGGGTCGAAATTGACCATGTAGGCCTTCAGCACGTCGGCGCTGTCGCGCTCTGGATCGACCGTGACCAGCACAGCCTGCAATTTGCCGCCGTCGGTGCCCAGCATCTGCCGGATCTGCGCCAGGTCGGCCATGGTCGTCGGGCACACGTCAGGGCACTGCGTGAAGCCAAAAAACATGACAACCACCTTGCCGGCAAAATCTTTCAGACTGCGGGTCTGACCGCTGGCGTCCGGCAGCGAGAAGTCGCGGGCGTAGTCGGCGCCGGTCAGGTCTATGCTTTTGAATTGCGCTTTGGGCTCAGGCGAACAGCCGGCGAGCAAGCCGCCGGCAGTCAGCGCAAAGCTACCCACGGCGATTTTTCTGATGGCGCTGCGGCGCGCTGCCCGAACGGTTTGGGTCATGCCAGGCCCCACTGCACATAATGGTCAACCAGCATCGCGGCAAACAGCACCGCGAGATGGATCAATGAAAAGCGGAAGGTTTCGCGCGCCAGCGCATCGGAGTAATTGCGCCACAGCCGCCAGCCGTAGGCGATGAAACCAGCGCTCAGCACGGTGGCAGCAAGCAGATAAAGCCAGCCACTCATGCCCAAAACGAAGGGCATCGCACAGGCCGCCGCCAGCACCAGCGTGTACAAAAAAATCTGCAGCCGGGTGAACGCATTGCCGTGGGTGACCGGCAGCATCGGCAGGCCCGCTTTGCGGTAATCCTCGACCCGGTACAGCGCCAGCGCCCAGAAGTGCGGCGGGGTCCACAGAAAAATGATGAGGAACAAAATCAGCGCTTCAGGCCCAACCTGGCCGGTCATCGCGGCCCAGCCCAGGACCGGCGGCATTGCGCCCGACGCGCCGCCGATCACGATGTTTTGTGGCGTCCGGGGCTTCAGGATCACGGTGTAGATCACCGCATAGCCGACAAAGGTGGCGAAGGTCAGCCACATCGTCAAGGGGTTCACCCACAACCACAGCACCAGCGAGCCAGCCGCGCACAGGCCGCCGGAAAAAGCCAGGGTCTGCGCATTGCTCAACTGACCTCTTGCGGTAGCCCGCCAGGCGGTGCGCCGCATTTTGGCGTCGATGTGCTGCTCGACCAGGCAGTTGAAGGCAGCAGCAGCGCCCGCGACCAGCCAGATGCCGACACAAGCGGCAAACGCTCGCTGCAGTTCAGGCCAGGTAGGCACGCCGGGCACCGCCAGCACCATGCCAATCAACGCGCAAAAAACGATGAGCTGCACGACCCGCGGCTTGGTCAGCATGTAGAACTGCGCAAAGCGAGACGCCAGCGGCAAGGCGGTGGCGGCGAGAGTGGGCGGCACCAAGGGGGTACTCATGACGGAAGGCCGGTGGGGTCGATCTTCTGCTCGGGCTGGGGCTCGACCGGGGCTTGCGTCTGACCCGCGCTGGCCGAAAGCCGGGCAGACGCGCTGCTGCGGGGCTGGACGCCGACCTGCGATGCACTCACGACTCCGGTGAGGACGAGAACCAGCGCAGCGGCGCCGCCGGTGTGCAGAAGGGCCACCAGCAAGGGCCAGCCGAGCAGCACCGTGCCCAGACCGCTGGCCGCCTGCAATACCAGAAAGCCGCCCAGCCACAGCGCATCGCGGCGAAATTCGGGCTTGGCAAAGAGCACTCCGGACAGCACCAGCAGCACCGCAAACACCGCATAGGACCCCAGGCGATGCACATAATGAATCGCGGTCAGGGCCTGAAAAGTGATGTTGCCGCCGTCTGCCCCCGCGCCGAGCTCACGCCACAGCCGGAAGCCTTCAGCGAAGTGCATGTCGGGCCACAGCGCGCCCTGGCAGCCCGGAAACTCAGTACAGGCCAGCACCGCATAGTTGGTGCTGACCCAGCCGCCCAGCGCAATTTGCACCCACAACAGAGCGAAGCCGGCCAGCAATAGCCGGCGAGCGCCGACCCCCAGCATCCGGGGCCGGGCATAGCCCTGCATTTTCTCGAAGGCGCGGGCATAAAAGACCGACTGAGCCCGCAGCAGCGCCAGCAACACCATGCCGCCTAGCAGGTGCAGCGTCACGATGGCCGGGAACAGCTTCATCGTCACCGTCAGCGCGCCGAATGCGCCTTGCAGGCACACCCATAGCAGGGTGAATACCGGCCAGATCAGCGGCAGCGGCGCCACGCGCTCGGTCGCCCGCGTCACCCGCTGGCCGCCGAGCAGGCTTTGCGCGCTGAGTGTGGCCCTGCGTACGGCAAATGTCGCCAGCGCGAGTGTCAGGATCAGCACACCGACGCCGGTGGCCAGGTAGCGGTGAATCATTTCGATCCAGGCTTTGGGGTGGGTCACCGGCCCGCTTGGCAGCGCGGTTTGCGCAGCATCGATCTGCACTTTGGCGCCGACCGGGGTGGCGTTGCCGTAGCAGCCCGGCCAGTCCGGGCAGCCGAGGCCGGAATCGCTCAGCCGGGTGAAGGCGCCGAAAAGCACCAGATCGAAGGTCAAAAACAGCGTGACCAGCGTCAGCAAGTGGAGCCGATGCACCGCCGGCTCCCGCCGTTTGCGCACCCAGACCCAGGCCAGCGGCCCGAGCGCGAGCGCCAACCCCATCAGCATCATGCTGAAAAGCGGAGTCAGGTCAAAAGAAGACAGGCCGGACATCATCAAAACGAAAAAAGTGGCGAAGCACGGGCTGTCACGGCCGGCCTTCTGTGTCCCAGCCGGCGGACGCACGCAACAAACGGTCTAGGTCGCGCTTGGCCTTGGCAGCCGCTGCCGCGTCCAGATTGGGCGGAAAGCGCATCATCCAGTTGCCCACGGGATCGACCACATACAGGTGGTCTGCCAACGCTTGGCCGGCCTGCGGCTTCAGCCAGCCGGCCAGCTCTTTCGCCGACACGCGTAGCACCGAGGCGCCGCCCAAAGCCGAGCTCAAGGGCTGTGGAACCGGGGCCTCGTCCACGATCAGCCAGACCCGGTCCAGCCGTTCCTTTTCTTTGCCCAGCGACTCGCGCAACTGGCGCTGCAAATACAGGTTGTTCTCGCAAACCGCATCGCAAGCGCCGCCGGCCACGGTCACCAGTAGCCATTGGCCCTTCAGCGTGCGTAGATCACCGGCCGCTCCGCCCAAGGTCCGGGTAGCCAGATTGGGCAAAGGCCGCTGCGGGTCGATCAGCTCGCCGAAATTGCGCCGGCCCTCAGGGCGCAGCACGTAATACGAAAAATACGAGGCGGCAATCGGGGCCACACAGACCAGTAGCAGCAGCAGCATCTTCCAACGGCCGGCGACGGCCCTGCGCGCGGAATCACGGACGGGCTCGCCAGGCATCGCATGCACGGTCAGCGTCAACGGCAGGTCGCCGGTCGGGGGTTGGGGCAGGGTTTTATTGGTCACGGGTCGATGGTTGAGGACCGGTTGAACGCGGCGGGTTGACCAAGCGGCCTAGTGCAGGCCGGACCTGAAACCACCCATACAGCACGACCGTAAGGGCGCACAGGCCAAACCACTGGAATGCGTAGCCATAGTGCTTCTCCACACCGACGTTGGGCGCCGGCCAGTCGCGCAACGCCATCACCCGCATCCAGT
>JAJAYS010000062.1 GCA_026786065.1 Polaromonas sp. | reverse complement strand
GGCCAAGACCGAGCCGCTGAAAATTGCTTTTGCCTACGTCGGCCCGGTGGGCGACGGCGGCTGGACCTTTGCGCACGACAACGGGCGCAAGGCGATCGAGCAAGCCTACGGCGACAAGGTGGTGACCAGCTTCGTCGAGAAGGTGCCCGAGTCGGCCGATGCCGAGCGCGTGATCCGCGATCTCGCCAGTCAGGGCAACAAGCTGATCTTCGGCACCACCTTCGGCTACATGGAGCCGATGCTCAAGGTGGCCAACGACCTGAAGGACGTGCGGTTTGAACACGCCACTGGCTACAAAACCGCCGCGAACCTGCGTACCTACGACAGCCGCACCTACGAAGGCGCCTACATGGCCGGCGTGATTGCCGGCAAGATGAGCCGGACCGGCACGCTCGGCGTGGTCGGCTCTATCCCGATCCCGGAGGTGGTGCGCAACATCAACAGCTTCACGCTGGGCGCCCAGTCGGTCAACCCGAAAATCACGACCAAGGTGGTCTGGGTAAACGAATGGTTCAACCCGCCGAAAGAAACCGAAGCGGCAACCGCGCTAATCAACAGCGGAGCCGACGTGCTGATGCAAAACACCGACTCGTCGGCAGTGCTGCAGACTGCCGAGAAAATGGGCAAGCGCGCTTTTGGTTGGGATTCCGACATGACCGCCTACGGCCCAAAGGCCCACCTGGGCTCGGCCATCATCGACTGGGGACCGTACTACGTGAAGGCCGTCGGTGAAGCGCTGGACGGCAAGTGGGCAACCGGCCAGTCGTGGTGGGGCGTGAAGGAGGGCGCAATCGATATGGTGTCAATCGCCGCCGATGTGCCGGACGACACCAAAAAGCGCATCGACGAAATCCGGGCCGGCCTGAAAGACGGCAGCTTTTCGATCTGGAAAGGCCCGATCATGGACAACACCGGTAAAGAGCTGGTGGCCAAAGACGTGACGGCCGACGACAAATTTCTCGGCGGCCTGAAAACCTACGTCAAGGGCGTGGAAGGCAAGGTTCCCGGGAACTGATTTTTCTTGTGCTCTCTCCCTCCGGGAGAGGGCAGGGTGAAGGCCTGCAGCCCGACTGCCGCTGGTGCGTTATGCACTGCTAGCTGCCCTTATCCCAGCCTTTTCCCGAACGGAGAAGGAGCAAGGCAATGTGGCTTGGGCTGCTTTGATGCAGCTTTCTTTGTTTTTGGAATTTGCAATGCATCTCAAACCTGTCAACCCGGAGCGCCTGCCCGAGCTGCTGCGCCGGATGCCCAAAGCCGAGCTGCATATCCACATCGAAGGCTCGCTGGAGCCGGAGATGATCTTCGCGCTGGCGGCGCGCAATCGGGTGCAACTGCCTTATGCCAATGTCGAGGCGCTGCGCCGCGCTTACGCCTTCACCGACCTGCAGAGCTTTCTCGATATTTACTACGCCGGTGCCAGCGTGCTGCTTGAGGAGGCCGATTTTTACGACATGACGCGGGCCTATTTGCGCAAGGCCGCCGCCGACAACGTGGTGCATGCCGAGATTTTTTTCGACCCGCAAACCCACACGGCACGCGGCGTCAGTATGGCCACGATCCTCAATGGGCTGCACCGCGCCTGCGCCGAGGCGCCGGCCGAATTCGGCATCAGTGCGTCGCTGATCTTGTGCTTCCTGCGCCATTTGAGCGAGCAGGACGCGTTTGAAACGCTGGAACAGGCGCTGCCCTTTCGCGACCAGTTCATCGGCGTCGGACTGGACTCCGGGGAGGTCGGTAACCCGCCTGAAAAGTTCGCCCGCGTCTTCGCGCGCTGCCGTGAGCTGGGTTTCAGGCTGGTGGCGCATGCTGGCGAAGAAGGCCCGCCCGCTTATGTGTGGACCGCGCTGGATGTGCTGAAGGTCGAGCGCATCGACCACGGGGTGCAGGCTAGCAAAGATGCCTTGCTGATGCAGCGGCTGGCCAAAGACCGCATCGCCCTCACGGTGTGCCCGCTGTCGAACCTGAAGCTCTGCGTGTTCCCCGATCTGGCCAGCCACAACCTGCGCGAGCTGCTCGACGCCGGCCTGGTCGCCACCGTCAACTCGGACGATCCGGCGTACTTCGGCGGGTACATGAACGAAAACTTTACGCAGACTTTCGCGGCTTCCAGCGCGTTGGGCGCGCAGCATGCGTATGCACTGGCGCGCAACGGCTTCGAGGCGAGCTTTGTCGACGCGTCCGTCATGCGGCGTCACGTGGACCGCCTCGATGCGATGTTCGATGGGTTTCGGTGAGGGAGGCTGGCGCCATTTTGTCTGGCGAACGGCTGCCATCGAATCCACCTGGCCACTGGGCCGTAGCCATCGCCGGCATGGTTTCGCTGGCGGTCGCGATGGGTATAGGCCGCTTCGCGTTCACCCCTTTGCTGCCGATGATGCTGGCAGACGGCGTGGTGAATTTGCCGCAGGCCAGCTGGCTGGCGAGCGCCAATTACCTCGGTTATCTGATCGGTGCCGTACTGTGTACGCTGCACCCGTGGATCTGGGCGCGCTTCAGCGGCTTGCCACGGCTGGCCTACGTGACGCTGGTGCGCGCCGGCCTGGTTGCCACCGCTGTGCTCACGCTGGCAATGGCGCTGCCGCTGCCCACCGTCTGGCCGCTGCTGCGCTTTGCGGCGGGTGTCGCCAGCGCGCTGGTGTTCGTGTTCACCTCCGGCTGGTGCCTTAGCCGGCTGGCGCGGCTGGGCCGGCCCGAAATGGGCGGCATGATCTTCGTGGGGCCGGGTGCGGGCATCGTCCTCAGCGGGATTTTTGCCACCGGCATGGTGGCCTGGCAGTGGACGTCGGCCGCCGCCTGGCTGGTATTCGGTGTGCTGGCCTTTGCCCTGCTTGCCTTTGTGTGGCCCAGACTACGCGGTGCCGATGAGCGCTTGAGCCCGCGCAGCAGCGCTGTGCAAGCGGGCGCCGCCCCCATGGCGCCGCACGGCCATAGCGAGATGCTGGTGTTGAGCCTGGCTTACGGCCTCGCCGGATTCGGCTACATCATCACGGCGACCTTTCTGCCGGTAATTGCGCGTGCGGCCTTGCCGGGCTCGGTCTGGCTCGATCTGTTCTGGCCTATTTTTGGTCTTGGTGTGATGGCCGGCGCGGTGCTGTCCACGCGGTTTGGGCCGGGGCGCGACCGGCGCTGGCTGCTGGCGGGCTGCTATCTGGTGCAGGCCTTTGCCATTGTGATCAGCCTGTTCAGCCCGAGTCTGGCGGGCTTTGCGCTTGGCAGTCTGCTGCTCGGCATTCCATTCACCGCCATCACCTTTTTTGCGCTGCAGGAGGTGCGGCGTTTGCGGCCTGATGCTGCGGCCAGTTTCATGGGCCTGCTGACTGCGCTGTACGGCGCAGGGCAGGTTGCAGGGCCCCCACTGGCTTCGGCCCTGCTGCGGCGCTCGGCCACGGCCAGTGAAGGCTTTGCCTGGTCGCTGGGGATTGCCGCCGCCGCTCTGGTTTGTGGGGCTTTGATGTATGCCTGGCTGGCGTACCGCCACCCAGATCGCCCTGAGAGCGTGGGTCGGTAAAATAGCGGTCAGGTCGTGCGCTGTTCCGACGCACGGCCGGTTTCAGTTTTCGGAGCCATGTAGAGGACCACCATGTACAAAAACCTCGCGGCCCGGCCTCGTTCGGCTTCCAGGGCCGCTTGTTTTTCCATTTTTGATTGTTTGCCTCGCCCGGCGCGGAGCTGCGCGTGAGTTATCAGGTCAAGGAAATTTTCTACACGCTGCAGGGTGAAGGCGCGAATGCCGGCCGGCCGGCGGTGTTCTGCCGTTTTACCGGCTGCAACCTGTGGTCGGGCCGCGAGCAGGACCGCAGCACCGCCGTCTGCAAATTTTGCGACACCGATTTTGTCGGTACCGACGGCACGCTCGGAGGCAAGTTTGCTGGCGCCGACGCGCTATCCTCGCGCATCGCGGCGCAGTGGCCGCCGGGCGACACGGCGCATCGCTTCGCGGTACTGACCGGTGGCGAGCCGCTGCTGCAAGTCGATGGCGCGCTGATCCAGGCGCTGCATGCTCAAGGCTTTCAGATTGCGGTCGAAACCAACGGAAGCATTGCCGCGCCGGCCGGTATCGACTGGATCTGCGTCAGCCCCAAGGCCGGCGCAAACTGGGTGCAGCGCGAAGGGCAGGAGCTGAAGGTGGTGTGGCCACAGCCTGGCCTGGCGCTGGACGAACTGGAATCGGCCCGCTTCACCCACCGCTATCTGCAACCGATGGACAGCCCGCAGCACGCGGCCAACACCGAAGCCTGCATTGCGCTGTGTTTGCAGCGGCCAGCCTGGCGCCTGAGTTTGCAGACGCACAAAATCACCGGCATCCGATGAGCTATCAGATCAGCCAGCGCTTTTTCTTTGACGCCGCGCACACGCTCAGGCGGCAGGTCGAAGCCGACGCCAGCCGCCGGGTGCACGGGCACACCTACCAGGCCGAGATCACGCTGGCGGGCGAGCCCGACGCGGCCACCGGCATGGTGGTCGATCTTGGCTTGGTCAGGCAGGCCATTGCGGCCGTGCGCGACGAGCTGGATCACCGCATGCTCGACGACATCGCCGGCCTCGGCCCGGCGACGCTGGAGAATTTGTGCGCCTTCATCTGGCGTCAACTGGCGGCCCGGCTGCCGACCTTGAGCGCGGTGCGCGTCTGGCGCGACGCAATGGGCGATGC
>JAJAYS010000061.1 GCA_026786065.1 Polaromonas sp. | reverse complement strand
GCTGAAAGTCCAACAGGGCGATGAAGTCAAGACGCTGGTGCTGAAGGCCCAGGACCGGATGCGGACTTTGAAGAAGCCGTCCGGGATTTAATTCCATTTCCATTTCCAATTCGATCCGGTTGTCATTGCCGCCCACGAGCCGCAATTCACGTTCGCAATGGCGAGCAAGTCATGAAGTCATGCGTCCCCCCGGATCGCAGTCCGGGGCAGGCTCTTCAGGTCCGGGGTGACCACATTATTGAAATGGAAATGGCATAACGCTGCGCGGGCAACGGCGGCGCAAAGGTCACGGCGGCGCGGCGCTCAGCCCCTGGACCACCGTCGGATACCGCAGCCGCAGCCGCAGCTCACGCTTCAAGCGCGTGTTGTCCAGCCGCCGCGATTCACCCATGAAACTCAGCAGCATCAGCGGCAGTTGCTCGCGTGCGGTGCTGCGCGGTAGCCGCGGCGGCCGGGGCAAACCATAGAGATCGGCAGCGAAGTCGAAGTAGTCGCCCATGCGCATCTCGGTGTCGTCGCTGGCGTGGGTGACGCGCTGCGGCCGGCCGCGCCACAGCGCAGCCAGGCAAGCCCGCGCCAGATCGTCGGCGTGAATGTGGTTGGTGTACACGTCGTCTTGCTGCACCAGTACCGGCGTACCTTTGCGCAGCCTGGCCTGCGGCGTGCCGCCTTCCCGGTCGGGCGCGTAAATGCCAGGGATGCGCAGCAGGTGCACCCGGGTGCCGCTGGCCCGACCGAACCAGCGCAGCTGCGCCTCGGCCTGCACCCGGCGTTCGGCGCGCGGCGTTGCCGGCTTCCCCGCCCGTGTTTCGTCAATGCGTGCGCCGCCGCAGTCTCCGTACACGCCGCTGGTCGAGCCGTACACCAGCACCTCGGGACGGGCGCGCCGCCGCAGCGCCGCGACCAGCGCCTCGGTGCGCGGGTCGGATCGCCAGTCGGGGTTGTCGTTTGGCGGCGGGGCCAGGTGAATGACGCGCGTCGCCAGGCCGGACAGGCGCCGCAGCGTGGCCGGGGTGTCGAGGTTGCCGAGCAGCGGCACGACGTGCTGGCTGCGCAGCGACTCGATGCGTTCGGGTGAGGAGGTCAGGGCCAGAACGCGCACCGAGCCCGGCAAAAGGCGGGCCACGCGCAGGCCGACGTCACCGCAGCCGACGATGAGCACCCGCGGGCGGCGAAAGCGCGCGGGCAGTGCGCCTAAGGGGTTGAGGTTTAAAGGCAAAATCGGAGTTTGGCTGGAGGGTTCGAGGTACGGGTGACGGGCGGCACTGCTCCGCCTGGCTTGGTGCATCCGGTGCATCCGGTGCATTGGGTTGCCACTTTACGCGCTTGTGGCCGCGCCGCCCGACCAGCCCGGCTGGCGCTCGCCCTCCACCCCCACCTTCCCCCGCTATCCCCGACTTCCACAAGGACCACCCCATGAGCGCCCTACCCGCTGCCACCCCCGAACTCGCTGCCTCCTTTCACGTCACGGTGCAGCCCAGCGGTCGAACGTTTTCGGTCAACGACGGCGAGGCAATCCTCGCCGCCGCGATCCGCCAGGGCATCGGCCTGCCCTATGGCTGCAAAGACGGGGCCTGCGGATCCTGCAAGTGCAAAAAAATCGGCGGCACGGTGACGCAGGGCCCGCACCAGCTCAAGGCCCTGAGCCTTGACGAGGCCGCCAACGGCTTCATCCTGACTTGCTGCGGCATGGCGCACAGCGACGTCGTGATCGAGTCGCGCCAGGTGACCGACGAAAGCGCGTTTCCGGTAAAGCGTATGCCGGCCCGGGTCGCCAGTCTGGTCAAGGCCTCGCACGACGTGATGCTGCTGCGGCTGCAGCTGCCGGCGGCCGATGTTTTCAAGTACCACGCCGGCCAGTACGTCGAGGTGTTGCTGCGGGACGGCGGCCGCCGTGCTTACTCGATGGCCAACGCACCCTACCTGCAGGCCGAAAACCCCGGCCTGGAGCTGCACCTGCGCCACATGCCCGGTGGCAAGTTCACCGACCATGTGTTTGGCGCGATGAAAGAAAAAGAGATTGCCCGCATCGAAGGCCCCTTCGGCAGTTTTTACCTGCGCGAGGACAGCACCAAGCCGATGGTGTTCCTGGCCTCCGGCACCGGTTTCGCACCGATCAAGGCCATGCTCGAACACATGCAGTTCAAGGCCAGCACGCGGCCCGCCGTGCTGTATTGGGGTGGTCGCCGGCCGGCCGATTTGTACATGAACGACTGGGTGCTGGAAAGGCTGGCCGCGATGCCCAACCTGCGCTACGTGCCGGTAATTTCCGATGCGCTGCCGGAAGACGCCTGGACCGGCCGCAATGGCTTTGTTCACAAAGCCGTGCTTGAGGACATCGCCAATCTGTCGGACCATCAGGTCTATGCCTGCGGCGCGCCCATCGTCGTCGATTCCGCGCAGGCCGCCTACATCGCGGCCGGTCTGCCGGCAGACGAATTTTTCGCCGACTCCTTCATCACCGAAAAAGACAAGGCGCAGGCCACCGTGGCCTGAACCGTCGATTCACCAATTCACCGGAGTCAACGCATGAAAAACTGTCAATCTGCATCACCGGCTCTGCGTTGCCGGGTTTTGGCGGCAAGCCTTCGACAAGTGCCCGGCGCCCTCGCCCCGTTAGTCGCTTTCGTCGTCCTGGTTGGCATCGTCGCTACAGCGCCCGCGCCGGCTTATGCCCAGCCCAAGGTGACGCGCATCATCGTGCCCTACGCGGCCGGCGGTCCGATCGACGTTACCGCACGCGTGTTGGCCGAGCGCGTAAAAGACACGCTCGGCACCGTCGTCATCGAAAACCGGCCCGGCGCTGGCGGCAATATCGGGGCCGACGCGGTCGCCAAGGCAGCGCCCGACGGCCTGACCCTGGGCATTGCCGCCGTGGCGACGCATGCGATCAACCCGTGGCTCTACCGCAAGATGCCCTACAACGCCCAGACCGATTTCGCCGCCATCACGCAAATGGTGCGGGTGCCGAACGTGCTGGTGATGAACGCTGAAACCGCTGCGCGCCTGAAGATCAGCACACTCGCCGACTTCATCGCCTATGCCAAAGCCAACCCGGCCAAACTCAACTTTGCCAGTGGCGGCAACGGCAGCGCCGGGCACCTTGCGGGCGAAATGTTCAAGGCGCAGGCCGGCATTTTTGCGCTGCATATTCCCTACAACGGCGGCAATCCGGCACAGCTCGCGCTGCAGGCCGGTCAGGTAGATTTCAATTTCGACAACCTGGCCACAGCCGCGCCGGGCATCAAGTCAGGCAGGCTGAAGGCGCTGGCCGTGACCACCGCACAGCGCAGCAGCGCGCTGCCCGATGTACCGGCGGTGGCTGAAACGCTGAAGGGCTTCGAGATCGACACCTGGTGGGGCCTGGTGGCGCCGGCGGCGACGCCGAAGGAGGTGCTGGCGAAGCTGAATCAGGCGTTCGTCGCGGCGCTCGATTCGCCTGAAGCCCGTAACCGGTTTGCGGTGCTGATGGCGGAGCCGGTGGGATCATCGCCCGAGCAGTTTGGCGCACTGATGGACCGCGAGCGCGCGAAATACGAGAAGGTCGTGAAGGCTTCCGGGGCCAGAGCCGACTGAAGGCAACCGCGCTTCGCCGAGCCCGAAAGTTTTGGTTTAATCAGGCTGCAGCCCAAACATTACGGGCGTTAGCAGCTTTGAATTTGATAGCTACTGGCGGCGGTCGTCCCAGCATTTCGGCCGTTTGATGGCTTGCACCACCTCCGCCCGAGGCCGCTGCAGGACCGTTATTCGCCCAAATACGCCGCCCGCACGCGCGGGTCGTTCAGCAAGGCCTTCGCCTCGCCGTTCATCGTCACATTGCCCGACTCCATCACGTAGCCCCGGTCGGCGATGCCGAGTGCGCGGCTGGCGTTTTGCTCGACCAGCAAGATGGTGACGCCGCGCGTCGAGACGTCGCGCACCACCTCGAAAATCTTGTCCACCATGATCGGCGACAGGCCCATCGACGGTTCGTCTAGCAGCAGCACTTTGGGTCGGCTCATCAGCGCCCGGCCCATCGCCAGCATTTGCTGCTCACCGCCAGACATGGTGCCGGCGAGCTGGTCCTTGCGTTCACGCAGGCGCGGAAACAGCACGAACATGGCTTCGATGTCCTGCGCGATGCCGGCTTTGTCGCTGCGGATGTAGGCGCCCATCTGAAGGTTCTCGGTGATCGTCATGCGGGCAAACACGCCGCGGCCTTCCGGCACCATCGCCAGCCCTTGCCTGACCAGGTCCCAGGCGCCCCGGCCCTTGATGCTTTTGCCGAGGTATTCGATGTCGCCGCCCAGCATCGGCAGCGTGCCGGTGATGGCTTTCATCGTGGTCGTCTTGCCGGCACCGTTGCTGCCGATCAGCGTCACCAGTTCGCCTTCGTTGACTTCGAGTTCGACGCCTTTGACCGCCTGAATGCCACCGTACGCGACCTTCAGGCCGGTCACTTTAAGAAGGGTCTTTGCCATGCCGTCAATGCCCCGTGCCGAGATAGGCGGTGATTACTTTTTCGTTTTTCTGCACATCGGCCGGCGCACCCTCGGCAATCTGCTTGCCGTAGTCGAGCACGGTGACGCGGTCGCACAGGCCCATGACCAGCTTCACGTCGTGCTCGATCAGCAAGATGGTGCGGTTGTCATTACGGATGCGGTCGATCAACTCGCGCAGCTGGACTTTTTCGGTCGCGTTCATGCCGGCAGCCGGCTCGTCGAGCGCGATCAATTGCGGGTCGGTCGCCAGCGCGCGCGCGATTTCAAGCCTGCGCTGGTCGCCGTAGCTCAGCGTGCGCGCCTTGTAGTCGGCGTATTTCGCAATGCCGACGTACTCCAGCAGCTCCTGCGACCGCCTGGCGGTCTCAAGCTCTTCGCGCTTGAATCCCGGCGTGCGAAAAACCGCGCCAATCAGGCCCGATTTCGTGCGAATGTGCCGCCCCACCATGACGTTTTAGAGCGCCGTCATGTCGGCAAACAGCCGGATGTTCTGGAAGGTGCGGGCGATGCCGGCCTTGGCAACCTCATGCACCGCGCTCGGCGTATAGGGCTTGCCGGCCAGCTCGAAGGAGCCGCTGTCGGGCGTGTAGAGGCCGGTCAGCACGTTGAAGAAGGTGGTCTTGCCGGCACCGTTCGGGCCAATCAGGCCATAGACCTGACCGCGCTCGATGTGGATGCCGACCTCGCTCAATGCCTGCAAGCCACCGAATCGCTTGGAGACATTGGCGACCTTCAATATGGTTTCGCTCATGACCGGGCTCTCAGGGGTTGATCGACTGGATCGGATCGGGTCCGACCGGCTTTCTAAGCGACTTGCCATGCTCGGAGGAAGGCCACAGCCCACGCGGCCGGCTCAGCATGATGGCGATCATCGCAATCGCGATCAGCAACTGGCGCAGGATCGCCGAGTCAAGCCGGCCGCCGGTCATAGCCTGCAGAGGGCCGGCGACGTGGCGCAGCACTTCGGGCAGCGCGGCGAGCAGCAGCGCCCCCAGAATGACGCCCGGCAAATGCCCGATGCCGCCCAGCACCACCATCGCGACGATCATCACCGACTCCATCAGGCTGAACGACTCGGGCGATACGAAGCCCTGAAACGCCGCGAACATCGCGCCGGACACGCCGCCGAAGGTCGCGCCCATACCGAAGGCCAGCAGCTTCATGTTGCGGATGTTGATGCCCATGGCCTGGGCGGCAATCTGGTCTTCACGAATCGCCATCCACGCACGGCCGATGCGGGAGTTCTCGAGCCGGTGGCAGATGATGACCGAGACGATGACGAGGACCAGAAACAGGTAGTAGTACATCGACACCGAATTGACGGTGAAGCCGAAAAACTCGTGGCTCTTGCCGAGGTCGAAACCGAAGAACTTGATCGAGTCGATCTGGTTGATGCCTTTGGGACCGTTGGTCAGGTTGATCGGCCGATCGAGGTTGTTGAGGAACACGCGGATGATTTCACCGAAGCCGAGCGTGACGATGGCCAGGTAATCCCCGCGCAACCGCAATACCGGGGCGCCGAGGAGACTGCCGAAGCAGCCGGCCAGCGCGGCAGCTGCCGGGATGATGGCCCAGATCGGCAGGTGCAGGCCGTCCGGAAACGCCGCCGCGACGGCCGGAAAGGCCTGCGCGAGATGCGGCGAGCCCAGCAGCGCGGCCAGATAGGCGCCGACAGCGAAAAACGCGACATAGCCCAGATCGAGCAGGCCGGCATAACCGACGACGATGTTCAGGCCGAGCGCCAGCAGCACATACAGCAGCGCCATATCGACGATGCGCACCCAGGCGTTGCCGCCAAGCTGCAGGAAAAGCGGCAGCACGATCAGCGCGGCGGCGACCACCAGGAAGGTGGAGATTTTTTTGGCGTTCATCATGATGTGATGGTCCTTGCAGCGTCGGCGTCAGGCCCGGTCGGCGACCCGCTCGCCGAGCAACCCCGAGGGCCTGAGCGTGAGCACGAAGATCAGCACGATGAACGCAAAGATGTCGGAGTACTGGCTGCCCAGCACGCCGCCCGTCAGCTGCCCGATATAGCCGGCACCGATCGATTCGATCAGCCCGAGCAAAATGCCGCCGAGCACCGCGCCGCCCAGGTTGCCGATGCCGCCGAACACCGCCGCCGTGAACGCCTTGAGCCCTGGCAAAAAGCCCATCGTGTGCTGCACCGTGCCGTAGTTCGATGCGTACATCACCCCGGCCAGTGCGGCCAGCACCGCGCCGATGATGAAGGTGGCCGAAATCACGGTGTCGGGCCGCACGCCCATCAGCGCGGCGACGCGCGGGTTCTCGGCGGTGGCCCGCATCGCCCGGCCCAGCCGCGTGTAATGGACCAGCCACATCAGCACCGCCAGCGACACGACGGTGGCGCCCAGAATGAACAGCTGGGTGACGGTGATTACCGCGCCGCCGATCTGAAACGGCTCGGCCGGCAGCAGCGTCGGGTACGGCTTGTAGTTTGGCTTCCAGATGATCATTGCCAGCGTTTGCAGCAGCAGCGACATGCCGATGGCGGTGATCAGCGGGGCCAGCTTGGGGGAGTTGCGCAACGGGCGGTAGGCGATTTTCTCAATCGCGAAATTGAGGGCGCCGCAGACCACGAAGGCGATCAGCAGCGAGATCAGCAAGATCAGCCAGCCAGGCGTGCCGGGCATCGCCGACTGCATCAGGCCGATGATGGTCCAACTGGTCAGCGCCCCCACCATCAACACCTCGCCGTGCGCGAAGTTGATCAGGTTGATGATGCCGTACACCATCGTGTAGCCGAGTGCGATCAGCGCGTACATGCTGCCGAGCACCAGGCCGTTGATGATCTGCTGTAGCAGGACTTCCATACGTCGCTCCGGATTTTTTAGATTTAACGAAGGAAGAAGGCCGCGCTGGCGGCCGGTGAACCGACGTAAAAAGGGTTGTGACGGCGTCGGGGGCCTGCCGTCACCGCGAAATTGTAGCCATGCCCACAAGCGAGAAGCGGGCCAGCAACCGGGTTTTTGGGGGGTTTACCCTCTCGTTTTTCGCGGCTGCACGCTTGGGCCAGCACGCAAGGCAGCCCGGCCCCTCAGCCGCTGCCCTGAATCTTGTTCTTTTCTTTCAGCGCCTGCAGTTTTTGGCCAATGGTAATCTCCAGGCCGCGTTCGACCGGCCGGTACCAGTCGGGTGCGGGCATGCCGTCGGGGAAGTAGTTTTCACCCGCAGCAAAGCCGTCTTCTTCATCGTGCGCGTAGCGGTAGTGCGTGCCGTAGTCGAGCTGTTTCATCAGCCGGGTCGGCGCGTTGCGCAGATGCAGCGGCACCGGTCGCGTGCCGTCTTGCTTGATGAAGGCTTTGGCTTCGTTGAAAGCCCGATAGACGGCGTTGGACTTGGGTGCAACCGCCAGGTAAACCACGCACTGCGCCAGGGCCAGCTCACCCTCGGGCGAGCCGAGCCGCTCATAAACCTCGGCAGCGTCGAGCGCCAGCCTGAGCGCCCGCGGGTCGGCCAGGCCGATGTCTTCGCTGGCCATGCGGATCAGCCGCCGCGACATGTAACGCGGCTCGGCACCACCGTCTAGCATGCGCATGAACCAGTAGAGAGCGGCGTCCGGGTC
>JAJAYS010000060.1 GCA_026786065.1 Polaromonas sp. | reverse complement strand
GTCAACGCTGGCGTCATCCACCGTCCAGCATTTCCATCCTCGGTAGCGCCTGACGACGCCTCTAGCCTGCTCTGCATGCAGACTGGGCGCAACACGGCGCAAGTTGGCATAGAGCTCATTCAACACATGGGTGCTCAAGCGCCCGGCCTCGGCTCGCCAGCACCACTGCAGCCAACGCGCGGCTGACGCCTGTTTGCCAGGGTCGCGGGGGTCTTGCGCATAAAGCAGAACGTTGGTGTCAACGAAAACGGTCAAGGCGCTCGGCATAAATCTGGTCACGGGTCAAATAGGGGCCTTCAAACACAATGGGCTCGAACTTGAGCGCCTCGCGCATCGCCGTCGCGTAGGCACCGCTGCTGCGCATTTTTTCGGCAATCATCTGCCCCACCATGCGCGAAACGCTGGTGTTGCGTTTGGCCGCTTCAATGCGCGCCCATTCAAGCGCGGCATCTTCGACGGTGATGGTTACATTCTTCATGGGTCAAATATTACACTGAATTCGTGTTGCACGAAATTCGTGTACCGATTGACCGAGGCATGCCTTTGAGGCCGGCGTCGCGCATTAAATCCGGCAGGTGCGCCGCACAGCGTGGCGTCGTCACATCGACAACCAGGCTCAAGGTCCAGGCTTCATCCGCATCTCGGCGGCCCGCGCATGCGCCTGCAGGCCTTCGCCATACGCCAGTTCGGCGGCGATCTGGCCCAGCACCTGTGCGCCGCTTTCGCTGACTTCGATCAGGCTGCTGCGCTTTTGAAAGTCATAGACGCCCAGCGGTGAGCTAAAGCGCGCAGTGCTGCTGGTTGGCAGTACGTGGTTCGGGCCGGCGCAGTAGTCGCCCAGCGATTCGCTGGTGTAGGCGCCGAGAAAAATGGCGCCGGCGTGCCGCAGCAGCGGCTCCCAGCGGTGCGGCTCCTGACTGGCGATTTCGAGGTGTTCGGGCGCGATGCGGTTGCTTAAGGCGCAGGCTTCTTCCATGCTGCGGGTCTGCACCAGCAAGCCGCGGCCGTTCAGCGACCTGGCGATGATGTCGCGGCGCGGCAGCGTCGGCAGCAGGCGCGCCATCGCGGCCTGCACCGCGTCGATGTAGCTTGAGTCGGGGCACAGCAAAATGCTTTGCGCGAGTTCGTCGTGTTCGGCCTGGCTGAACAAATACATCGCGACCCAGTCGGCCGGCGTCGAGCCGTCGGCCAGCACCAGAATCTCGGACGGGCCGGCAATCATGTCGATGCCGACGGTGCCGAAGACCCGGCGCTTGGCGGCGGCGACGTAGGCGTTGCCGGGGCCGGTGATCTTGTCCACCCGCGGCACCGTTTGCGTGCCGTAGGCCAGGGCCCCCACCGCCTGCGCACCGCCGATGGTGAACGCGCGGCTGACGCCCGCGACATGGGCCGCCGCCAGCACCAGGGCGTTTCTTTCGCCACGCGGCGTTGGCACCACCATGATGATTTCGCCCACGCCGGCCACATGGGCGGGAATCGCGTTCATGAGCACCGACGACGGGTAGGCCGCCTTGCCACCCGGCACGTAAATGCCGACGCGGTCGAGTGGCGTGACTTTCTGGCCGAGCAGACTGCCGTGCTCGTCGCGGTAGCTCCAGCTTTCGCCGCAGGCTTTTTTCTGCGCCTGGTGATAGGTCCGGATGCGCTGCGCTGCCGCCTGCAGGGCGCTGCGCTGGACCGCCGGCAGCGTCTCGAACGCGGCCTTCAGCTCGGCTTGGGTCAGCTCCAGTGCGCTTGGCTGCGTTGCCGCGAGCTGGTCAAAGCGCTGGGTGTAGTCGAGCAGCGCCGCGTCGCCGCGCTGGCGCACGTCGTCGAGGATTTCGGCGACGCGCTGCTCGATCGCCGCGTCGGCCTCGGCAGACCAGTGCAATCTGGCCTTGAAATCGGCTTCAAAAGTGCTTGAAGCCGTTGAAATTCGGGCGTTAGCAGCTATTAAATTCATAGCGATTAGAGCCGGGTTGGGACGGGTTAAAACGGATGAGACCGGGGGAGAGCGGTGAGAGCGAGCAGGAGTGGTTTGCCGGCAGCGCTTCAGGCAGCCGGGACGGCCAACGCAAGGGCGTCGATCAGTTCACGGATAGGCGCTGGCCTCAGCTTGAGCGCGGTCTGGTTCACCACAAGGTGCGAGCTGATGTCCATGATGTGCTCGACCTCCACCAGGTGATTGGCCTTCAGCGTGCTGCCGGTCGAAACCAGATCGACGATGGCGTCAGCCAGGCCGGTCAGCGGCGCCAGCTCCATGCTGCCGTAGAGCTTGATCAGATCGACGTGCACGCCCTTGCCGGCAAAAAACTGCCGCGCAATGGCGACGTACTTGGTGGCGACCTTCAGCCGCGAGCCCTGCCGGACCGCCGCGGGGTAGTCAAAGCCCTCGCGCACCGCGACGCTGATGCGGCAGCGGGCAATGCGCAAATCGAGCGGCCGCACCAGACCCTGCATGTCGGATTCGAGCAACGTGTCCTTGCCGACCACGCCGAGATCGGCCCCGCCGTACTGCACGTAAGTCGGCACGTCGGTAGCCCGCACCAGCACCACACGAAGGCCGGGCCGGCTGGTCGCCAGGATCAGCTTGCGCGAACCCTCCGGGTCGTCCAGCACCTCAATGCCGGCGCTGCGCAGCATCGGCAAAATTTCGTCGAAGATGCGGCCTTTGGACAGGGCAAGCGTGATCACGACAAGGCTTTCAAAAATTGGGAAGCGCCCGACGGGCACTTGGAGGCGAACAAACCAGAACGACGACCAAGAGGACACCGTCCGCCCAGGTTCAAGCCGGAAAGCCGGCTTTGCCGGACTGCAGGCCGGCGACCCACTCGAGGGGCCGCGCAGTACACGAAGTGACCAGCGTGGGGGCTCATCTCAACCTCTCGATGTCGGCACCAATGCCGCGCAGTTTGGCCTCCATCTGGTCGTAGCCCCGGTCCAGGTGGTAAATGCGGTCGATGATGGTTTGGCCCTCGGCCACCAGACCGACAATCACCAGACTGGCCGAGGCGCGCAGGTCGGTCGCCATCACGGTCGCGCCCGACAAACTCTCGACGCCTTCGCTGACCGCGACCTTGCCTTCAATCTGGATTTTTGCGCCCAGTCGCACCATCTCGTTGACGTGCATGAAGCGGTTTTCAAAGATCGTCTCCGTCACCGTGCTGGCGCCCTGAGCAATCGTGTTGAGGGCCATGAACTGGGCCTGCATGTCGGTCGGGAAACCGGGGTATTCGGTGGTACGAAACGACTGTGCCTGCAGCCGGCCGTGCGCCCGGATGCGGATGAAGCCTTCACCGGCTTCGATCACCGCACCGGCTTCGCGCAGCTTGTCGATCACCGCGTCAAGGTGATCGGCGCGGCCATGCCGTAGCACCACGTCGCCTCCGGTCGCCGCGACGGCGCACAAAAAGGTGCCGGTTTCGATCCGGTCGGCCACCACCCGGTGGGTGCAGCCATGCAGCCGGGGCACGCCCTGAATGCGGATGCGCCGGGAGCCGTGGCCCTCGATCTGCGCACCCATCTTGATCAGCATCTCGGCCAGGTCGCCGATCTCCGGCTCCTGGGCGGCGTTCTCCAGAATGGTTTCGCCTTCGGCCAGCGTTGCCGCCATCATGAAGTTTTCGGTGCCGGTCACCGTCACCATGTCGGTAGTGATGCGGCAACCCTTGAGCCGCCCGGGCTGGCCGTCGGGGCCGGAAGGGACTTTGGCGATCATGTAGCCGTGCTCGACCAGGATTTCCGAGCCCATCGCCTGCAGCCCCTTGATGTGCTGATCGACCGGACGCGAACCGATGGCGCAGCCGCCCGGCAGCGACACCGTCGCCTCACCGAAGCGCGCCAGAAGTGGCCCGAGCGCCAGCACTGAGGCCCGCATGGTCTTGACCAGCTCGTAGGGCGCTTCGGGCGAGCTCAGCCCGGAGGCGTCCAGCGTCACGCGGCCACCGACCGCCTCGGCCCGCTCGGCCTGCACGCCCATGTTGCGAATGAGCTTGAGCATGGTGGTGACGTCCTGCAGTCCCGGCACGTTTTCCAGCGTCACCACGTCGGTGGTCAGCAGGGCAGCGCACAGCTCGGGCAGCGCCGCGTTTTTGGCACCGGAGATGTCCACTGTGCCTGCCAGGCGCCGGCCACCCCGAATCAGCAATTTATCCATGCTCGGCTCCCGTCAGGACTGATTGGGCTGCGCCGCCCATTCGGCCGGCGTAAAAGTTTTCATCGAAAGCGCATGCACCTCGTCGGTCTTCAAGCGCCCGCCCAGCGTCGCATAGACCCGCTGATGCCGCTGGATCAGGCGCTGGCCCTCAAACACGCTGGAGACGATGGTCGCGTACCAATGGCGCCCGTCGCCGGACAACGCAATGTGCTCGCACGGCAGGCCGGCGGCGATAAGGTTCTGGAGTTCTTCGCTGGTCATATTTTTGGATTGGTGATCAATGTTTTTTGATGCGGGTGCAGCATTTCAAGCCAGGGCCGCAGAACCGAGGCGCATCTTTTCAAGCAAGGGCCGCGAAAACGGCCAAGCCGGGCCGCAGGCGTAGCGGCCCCCTCGGGGGCAGCCGTCTATACCTCTGGGCAATCGGGAAAAGTAACAAGCATAAAACCATCTTTTTGGTAATCCTTTTCTTCTCGCGAAAAGGGCATCTGGGCCAGCCGGGGCCGCGGAACCGGCTTCGCCGGGC
>JAJAYS010000059.1 GCA_026786065.1 Polaromonas sp. | reverse complement strand
CAGCCAGTGACACCACAATACCATTACCAATAGCGGTGCCGCGCTGCAATTGAAATTTGTCAATCGCAGCGACCAGGTCTTCGCGGCTTAGCGTGGGCGGCTGCACCACCGACGCGGTGCCGGCAAACGCCACGATGCCGACCCGCACCTTGCGCGGCAGCTCCTCCAAAAACGCCTTGGCGGCGTTCTGCGATGCGACCAGCCGGTTGGGCAGCACATCGGTCGCGCGCATGCTGCCGGACACGTCCATCGCCAGAATGATGGTTTCGCGCTGCGACGGCAGGCTGACCACCGCCATCGGCCGCGCGGCGGCCAGCAGCATGGCGGCGAGAGCCAGCAAAAACAGCAGCGGTGGAATATGCCGGCGCACGGTCTGGCCCGGCCCCATCGCTTCCCGGACGATGGACAGGCTGGCATAACGCAGCGCGGTCTTTTTCTTGCGGCGCAGCAGCCACACATACAGCAGGACCAGCAGCGGCAACGCCAGCAGCAGCCATAAAAACTCGGGCCAGAGAAAAAGCATGGTGGCTCCTTTGAGCGTCTTGTCGGATGGGGTCAGGCCGCCCGCTTCAGGTGCGAAAGCGCGGCCGGGCCTACCATGGCGCGGCTGCGGCGCTTGCGCAGGTCGGTAAAGCGCATCAACGCCTCAGCCAGATCGTCGTCGGTCGAGAGTTCAAGCGAATCGACGCCGGCGCGGGCCAGGGACTGGCGCAGGTCGGCTTCGCGCTGCGCTGCGATGCGGGCAAAGCGCTTGCGAAAGCCAGCGTCGTGGGTGTCAACCAGCAGCTGCTCGCCGGTCTCGGAGTCGCGTATCGGAATCAGGCCGAGATCGGGCAACTCAAGTTCCAGCGGGTCGAGCAGGCGCACGGCCACTACCTCATGGCGCTGCGCCAGCATGCCAAGCGGTTTTTCCCAGCCGGCTTCGCTGATGAAATCGGAAACGACAAAAACGGTGGATCGCCGGCGCAGCGTGGTGGCGGCCGACGCCAGCAGGTCCTGCAGGCGGGTAACGCCGGACTCCGGTGCGTTGGCCGCCCTGGGCCTGGGCATCAGGCGATGCAGCAGCTGCAGCACCTGCTGGCGGCCGCCGCGTGCCGGCAGGGTGCTGTCGGCACCGCCGCCATACAGCATGGCGCCAACGCGGTTGCCGTGCCGGGTCAGCAGCCGCGCCAGCACGGTGGTGAATTCGGCCAGCACCTGGCGCTTGCGCTGCTCACCGGAGCCGAAATCCATAGACGGACTCAGGTCGAGCAGAAACCAGGCGCTCATCTCGCGGTCTTCGGTGAAGACGCGCACATGCGGCAGTTGCAGACGCGCCGTCACGTTCCAGTCGATGTGCCGCACGTCGTCGTGGTGCTGGTATTCGCGCAGGTCGGCCAGGTCGATACCGGCGCCGCGCAGCAGGGTCCGGTAGTCGCCTTGCAACAGGCCGTCCAGCCGGCGCAGCACCGTCCACTCCAGGCGCAGCAACAGCTTTTCGGCCATGCCGTGGGGACGGGGCTGGACAGGGTCAGCCACTGCGGACTCCAATCCACGGCAATACAGGCGCAGCGTCCCCCTTGGGGGGCAGGGAGCTACGGGAAGCGAGCGACCGTGGGGGCCACATACACCGTGGGGGCAACATTTCTAGGCCGCGAGCTTCTCGTGCTCGAGCGGTTTGGCGGGTGGTGGAATCTTGGCCATGATCTTGCCGACGATGGCGTCGGCCGACAGGCCTTCGGACAGCGCCTCGTACGACAGCACCAGCCGGTGGCGCAGCACGTCGGGCACCAGGTCGGTCATGTCTTCTGGCAGGGCATAGCTGCGGCCGCGCAGCATGGCGAGGGCACGGGCGCCCTCTGTCAGGTTGATGGAGGCACGCGGGCTGGCGCCGAAGGTGATGAAACGCGCCAGGTCCTTGATGCCGTGCCGGTCCGGCGTGCGCGACGCCGACACCAGCCGGACCGCGTACTGCACCAGCGACGGGTCCACATAGACGCGCCGGCATTCGGCCTGCAGCGCCGCCAGCTGCTCGGTGCTGGCGACCGCGCTGACCGTGACCGCAGGGCCAGTGACGCGCTGGACGATGACGAATTCTTCCTCGTCGGTCGGGTAATCGACCAGCACCTTCATCATGAAGCGGTCCACCTGCGCCTCGGGCAGCGGGTAGGTGCCTTCAGTTTCAATCGGGTTTTGCGTTGCCATCACCAGAAACGGCGAGGGCACCTTGTGCGTCACCCCGGCAATCGTCACCTGCCGCTCCTGCATCACCTCCAGCAGCGCGCTCTGCACCTTGGCCGGTGCGCGGTTGATCTCGTCCGCCAGCAACAGGTTGGTGAAAACCGGGCCCAGCGAGGTGCTGAATTCACCGGTTTTCTGGTTGTAGATGCGGGTGCCGATCAGATCCGCCGGCACCAGATCCGGGGTGAACTGGATCCGCTTGAAGTCGCCGCGCACCGTATTGGCGAGCGTTTTGACGGTCAGGGTTTTGGCCAGCCCCGGCACGCCTTCGACCAGCAGGTGAGCCTGGGCCAGGATGGCGACCATCACGCGCTCCAGGAAGCGGTCCTGGCCGACGACCACGCGCTTGACTTCGTAGAGGATTTGCTCCATCAGCGCAGCGGTTTCGGGGGCGGTTTCGTTGGGGAGGGTCATGATGCGGTGGGTCCTCGGTTCGGGGGGAACGGATCGCAGGGAGCGGATCGGGCGGTCGCGCAGCGCCGTCAGAACGGCGGAAGGCCGGCTGCCGAGGCTGCGTTTTCAATCGGCACGGCGAACCCGATGCCGACGAACGAGCGCTGCTGGTTCGGGTTATAGATCGCGGTGACGATGCCCACAACCTCGCCTTCCATCGTGACCAGCGGCCCGCCGGAATTGCCCGGATCGGCCGCAGCGTCAAACTGGATCAGGTTGGTCATGGCCTGTTTGCCTTCGGGTGAACGGAAGGTCCGTTTGAGGCCCGATATGACGCCGCTGGAGGCCTACGGCCCGATGCCGAACGGGTAGCCGACGGCTACCACCTCGTCGCCCGGTGCCAGGTCGCCGGTCGAGCGCATGGTCGCGGCAATCATGTCGTCGGGAATCGTTTTGGCCTGCAGCACCGCCAGATCGTTTTCAGGCTGCACGCCGGTGATGGTGGCGGTGGATTCAAGCCCGTCGGCGAAGCGCACCTTGATGGTGTCGGCGCCCTGCACCACATGCAGGTTGGTCAGGATCACGCCCTTGTCGGTGATCACCACGCCGGTGCCGACGCTGCTCTCGCGGTCGTCGCGGCCGTCGGGGCTGCGCTCGCCGATCGGCAACACGTCCTTGCCCAGGCCGGTGACGCGCACCACGGATGGCGCAATCGCCGCATAGGCCCTGGCCGCCCTTGAGGGCAGGGCGGCGGTGCTCAGGGTTTTGAGGACGGCCGCGTCGATGTCTTTTTGGGTGAACTGCGGGGTGCCCTGTCGCCAGGCCGGAGTCAGGCTGAGCCCCAGCAACAGAGCCAACAGCGCGATGACCGACCACAGTAGCGCGAAGCTCTTCACCGGAACCTGCTCGGCGATCCGTCTGAGTCGCGAGCGCGGGTCGAGTCCGGCTGCGGGCGCCGGTTCGGGTACGGACGGCGCACCGCTTGACGTCGCGCTCCTGGTGTTGGGCTGAGGGCCCGGGCGACCGGCTGAGGATCGGCTGGAACTGCTGTAAAGCGCGGGTCGTCGCATCCGTTCACCTGTGAAATTAGGGGTTCTGAAAACCGGAAAATCGGATTAGGACCGTATCACGATTCGACCATCCATGCATCGTCTTTGGGTATCGTCGGCAAGCTCGCCGCTGAGCGATCATCGGGTGCTTGGCCGCCTTGCAAACCGCGTCAGCCAGCATGCCAAACCCCCAACTTTCGCAAGCCAATTTCATGCCAACCTGGATCGACACCCATTGCCACCTCGACGCAGAGGAGTTCGCACCGGACCGCCCGTCGGTCGCGCTGCGTGCAGCGGCAGCCGGCATCAGGCACTGCGTGCTGCCGGCCACCGATGTCGGCAACTTTGCGGCGGTGCGCGACTTGGCGTCGGCGTTTTCTTACAGCTATGCACTGGGCATTCATCCACTGCGGGTTGCCAGTGCGGAAGCGGGCGACCTCGAAAAGCTCGATGCCGAACTCGCACTGCGCCGGGAAGATCCCCGGCTGGTCGCGGTCGGCGAGATCGGCCTGGATTTTTTTGTGCCAGAACTCCAAACCCCCGTGCTGCGCGCCCGCCAGGAACACTTTTACCGGGCGCAACTGCGGCTGGCGCGGCAGCACGACCTTCCGGTGATCCTGCATGTGCGGCGCTCGTCCGACCGGCTGCTCAAAGCGCTGCGCGAGCTGCTGCCGGCCGAAGGCCGCTGGCGCGGCATTGCCCATGCCTTTAACGGCAGCGCGCAGCAGGCCGGGCAGTTCATCGCGCTCGGGTTCAAGCTCGGCTTTGGCGGGGCGGTGACCTACGAGGCTGCGCGCCAGCTGCGCAGGCTGGCCGCCAGCCTGCCGCTCGACGCGCTGGTGCTGGAGACCGACTCGCCCGACATACCGCCCCAATGGATTTACCGGACGGCGGCCGAGCGCGCAGCCGGCCAACCGCAAGGGCGCAACGAGCCGGCCCAGTTGCCGCAGATCGCCGCGCAGGTGGCGGAGTTGCGCGGCATGTCGGTCGAAGCCTTGGCGGCCGCCACCGGGGCCAATGCGCGGGACGCCTTGCCCAAACTGGCCGGCCTGCTCGCATGCTGATCGGGCTGGCGCCGCTGGCGTCAAGCGGCACCCGCTTGCTGATCCTGGGCAGCTTTCCGGGCGCTGCGTCGCTCGCCGCGCAACAGTATTACGCCCACCCGCGCAACCAGTTCTGGCCGATTTTGCAAGCTATATGGCCTGATAGCCCAATGAATTCGGGCGTAAACAGCTATGAAATTCGTAGCGACAACCTGCTTGCTCGCGGCCTGGGCTTGTGGGACGTGTACGCCGCCTGCGAGCGTGACGGCAGTCTGGATGCAGATATCCGCCAGGCCGTTCCCAGCGACCTGGCCGGTCTGGTGGCCGGCTGCCCGGGCTTGCAAGCCATCGCCCACAACGGCGGCGAGAGCTTTAAACATGCGCGCCTGACCGGTGCGTTCGGGCTGCCGGTGCACCGCTTGCCGTCAAGCAGCCCGGCGCATGCGTCCTGGAGCTTTGAGCGCAAACTTGCCGCCTGGCGCACGGTATTTAAAACACATGGGTTGGTCTGATGGCAATGCGAAACGTTTCTGCAGCGGCTGGCGAGCTGCCGGAGGTGAACTTCTCCGATGCCGGTGGCGTGCGTTACCTGCACCTGGGCACCGAATGGGTGCAAGGCTCGATGCTGATTGATGCACCGTTTGCAATCGAGCTCGAATACGTACAGCGCATGATGGCCGGGCTGCTGTTCACCAACGCCGCCAGCGTGCCGAAAAAGCGCGCGATGCAGCTTGGGCTCGGCTCGGGCGCGCTCACCAAGTTTTGCCACAAGAAGCTGCGCATGACGCCCACCGCGGTCGAGATCAACACCCAGGTGATCGCCGCCTGCCGGGGCTGGTTCAAGCTACCGCGTGACGACGCACGGCTGCAGGTGATCGCGGCCGACGCCGCGCTGGAGATCTGCAATCCGCAGCACCGTGGCCGCATCGATCTGCTGCACGTCGATCTGTACGACCAGGAAGCGGCCGGCCCGGTGCTCGACAGCGCGGCGTTCTACGCCGACTGCCACGCCCTGCTCGCCGAAGACGGGGTGATGACGGTCAACCTGTTCGGCCGCAACACCAGCTATGCGCAGTCGCTGAAAAAAATCGCCGAGGCCTTCGGCCCGCAGGCGCTCTGGGCCTTCCGGCCGACGCGCGAAGGCAATGCGGTGGTGCTGGCGCAGCGCGAGCCAAGCCGGCCGACACGCGACACGTTGCTGCTGCAAGCTGGCGTCATCGAGTCGCGCTGGGACCTGCCGGCCCGCAAATGGCTGCGGGTTTTTGCGCCGCTGGTTTGAACGCCTGCGGCGCGCTGCGTCGCGCAAGCCGGCCGAATTCCATCGGGTACAGTGCGGGCGATGAGCGCCGCCCCACCGTCCCGCCCCTCCGCTGCGCTGCCCGGCGAAGCGCCGCACCTCCCAACCGCAACGGCGGTGGCAGCCGGCCCGCTGCACTGGCGCCGGCTGGTCGAATGGATGAGCGAGGACGGGCTGATCGCCGCGCACGAAGCAGCCCGCACCATTGCCCGCTGCGCGCAGGTCAAAAGCGCCCAGCATCCGCTGGTGCGGCTGGCGAGCATCGGCATGACCCGCGTCGCCGACGGCAAACCGCTCGACATCGAAACCATCACCCAGTGGCTGGCAGGCCGGGCCAGCCTGCACTACCTGCGCATCGACCCGCTGAAGGTCGATGTGGGCAAGGTAGCCGACATGATGTCGGCCAGCTATGCCGAGCGCCACAAGGTGCTGCCGGTGCAGGTGACGCCGCACGAGCTCGTCGTCGCGACGGCCGAGCCCTTCATCACCGATTGGGTCTCTGAAGTCGAGCGCCAGGCGCGGCGCCGTGTCCGGCTGGTGGTCGCCAACCCGATCGACATTGCCAAATACACTGCGGAATTTTTTGCGCTGGCCAGATCGGTCAAGGCGGCGCTCAAATCCGGCGGCGGTGCCAGCAGCGCCAGCTTCGAGCAGCTGGTTGAGCTCGGCAAGACCAGCAAGCAGCTCGACGCCAACGACCAGGGCGTGGTGCAGGTTGTAGATTGGCTGTGGCAATATGCCTTCGACCAGCGCGCCAGCGACATCCATCTGGAGCCACGGCGCGAGCAGGGCGTGATCCGCTTTCGCATCGACGGCGTGCTGCATCCGGTCTATCAAATGCCGATGGGCGTACACAACGCGATGACCGCGCGCATCAAGCTGCTTGGCCGCTTGGATGTGGTGGAAAAGCGCCGGCCGCAAGACGGCCGCATCAAGACCCGCAACCCGCGTGGCGACGAGATCGAGATGCGTTTGTCCACGCTACCCACCGCGTTCGGCGAAAAGATGGTGATGCGGATTTTCGATCCCGGGACTACGGTGAAAGACCTCGACGGTCTGGGTTTTTCGCCGCACGATGCCGGCCGTTGGGAAGAGCTGGTCAAAAAGCCCCACGGCATCGTGCTGGTGACCGGGCCGACCGGCTCGGGCAAGACCACCACGCTCTATTCGACCTTGCGCCGCCTGGCCACCGAAGCGGTCAATGTCAGCACCATCGAAGACCCGATCGAGATGATCGAGCCGGCCTTCAACCAGACCCAGGTGCAGGCCCACCTCGATTTTGATTTTTCCGAAGGCCTGCGGGCGCTGATGCGGCAGGACCCGGACATCATCATGGTCGGCGAAATCCGCGACCTGCAGACCGCTGAAATGGCGGTGCAGGCGGCGCTCACCGGCCACCTGGTGTTCAGCACGCTGCACACCAACGACGCACCGTCGGCGGTCTCGCGCCTGATGGAACTCGGCGTGCCCAGCTACCTGATCAACGCGACGCTGCTCGGCGTGCTGGCCCAGCGGCTGGTGCGCACGCTGTGCAGCGCCTGCCGCGAGCCCGACCCGCGGGCGTCCCGCGAGGCGCTGGCCGAGCTGGTGGCGCCGTGGAAGCTCAGCGGCGGCTACCGCCCCTGCAAACCGGTTGGCTGCGTCGAATGCCGCATGACCGGCTTTCGCGGGCGTCTGGGTCTCTACGAATTGCTGACGGTGACCGAAGGCTTCAAAGGGAAAGTCTCCAAAGAGCCGAGCATCGACGCGCTGCGCCGCCAGGCGGTTGGCGACGGCATGCGGCCGCTGCGCCTGGCCGGTGCGATGAAAGTCGCGCAGGGGCTGACGACCGTTGAAGAAATCCTGGCCACGACGCCGTCGCTGACCTGATTCCCGAACGCGTTTCAGCTTGAGCGCTCTTGAGCGCTCTTGCGCGCTGCGGCATTGGCATCGCAGGCCTACATTTGCATGCTTGCACTGAAAGCGATCATGAACGCAGCCGCAAATGAATCGGTATTTGCCTACAGCGTGCGGCTGTTGTGCCATCAATACAATGCGGGGCGGTCAAACTTTAAGACCCACCGATTCCTGGAGGAAGCAATGCAAATCAAAAGTCAAAAAGACTTTTTCTCGGGCTTGATGTTCGCCGGCGTGGGGGCTGCCTTTGCACTGGGTGCCAGCACCTACAACGTCGGCACAGGCGCGCGCATGGGCCCTGGCTATTTTCCGTTGATGCTCGGGATTCTTCTGGCCGTGATCGGCTTGGTCATCACCTTCACTTCGCTGGTCATCGAGGCGCAGGGCGGCGACAAGATCGGCAAGATCGCCTGGAAACCGCTGTTTTTTGTGATCGCGGCCAACGTGGTGTTCGGCATTTTGTTGGCGGGCATTCCGGCGTTCAAGGTCCCGGCGATGGGCCTGATCGTGGCGATCTATGCGCTGGTGTTCATTGCCAGCATGGCCGAAGCCGGCTGGAAGCTCAAGACCACCTTCATTCTCGCCACCGTGCTTGCCGTCGGCAGTTACCTCGCGTTTGTTGTCGCGCTGAAGCTGCAGTTTCCGGTGTGGCCGTTCTTCGTCACCGGCTAAGGATAAAAAATGGATTTGATTGCCAATCTTTCGCTCGGCTTCGGCGTTGCCTTCACCCCGATCAACCTGCTGTATGCCTTTGTCGGCTGCGTGCTCGGCACGCTGATCGGCGTGCTCCCGGGGATCGGGCCGGTCGCGACCATCGCGATGTTGCTGCCGGCCACCTATGCGTTGCCGCCGGTGTCGGCGCTGATCATGCTGGCCGGCATTTACTACGGCGCGCAGTACGGCGGCTCGACCACTGCGATTCTGGTCAATCTGCCTGGCGAATCGTCGTCGGTCGTGACCTGTATCGACGGCTACCAGATGGCGAGGCGCGGGCGAGCCGGGCCGGCGCTGGCGGCCGCCGGCCTGGGATCGTTTTTTGCCGGTTGCGTCGGCACGCTGATCGTCGCCGCGTTCGCACCGCCGCTGACCGAACTGGCCTTCAAGTTCGGCCCGGCAGAGTACTTTGCCCTGATGGTGCTGGGCCTGATCGGCGCCGTGGTGCTGGCCTCGGGCTCGCTGCTCAAAGCCATTGCGATGATCGTGCTGGGCCTGTTGCTCGGGCTGATAGGCACCGACGTGAATTCCGGCGTTGCGCGCTTCAGCTTTGACTTCCCGGAGCTGACCGACGGCATCGGCTTCGTGGTGGTGGCGATGGGCGTCTTTGGCTATGGCGAGATCATCAGCAACCTGTCGCAACCCGAGCATGAGCGCGAGGTTTTCACCGCCAAGGTGTCGGGCCTGATGCCGACCAAGCAGGATTTCAAGGACATGATTCCTGCGGTGCTGCGCGGCACCGCACTGGGTTCGGCGCTCGGCATTTTGCCCGGCGGCGGCGCGCTGCTGTCGGCGTTTGCGGCCTACACCATTGAGAAAAAAATCAGGGGCAGGCCGGGCGAAGTGCCCTTCGGCCAAGGCAATATTCGCGGCGTCGCGGCGCCCGAATCGGCCAACAATGCCGGCTCGCAGACTTCGTTCATTCCGCTGCTGACGCTGGGCATTCCGCCGAACGCCGTGATGGCGCTGATGGTCGGCGCCATGACGATTCACAACATCCAGCCGGGGCCGCAGGTCATGACCAGCAACCCGGAACTGTTCTGGGGCCTGATCGCGTCGATGTGGATCGGCAACGCGATGCTGGTCATCCTGAACCTGCCCTTGATCGGCATCTGGATCAAACTCCTGACGATTCCCTATCGCTTGCTCTTCCCGGCCATTGTGCTGTTCTGCGCCGTCGGGGTCTATTCGACCAACAACAACACCTGGGACATCTGGATGGTGGCGATTTTCGGCGTCATCGGCTACACCTTCATCAAGCTCGGGGCAGAGCCGGCACCGCTGCTGCTCGGCTTCATCCTCGGCCCGATGATGGAAGAAAACCTGCGCCGCGCGCTGCTGCTGTCGCGTGGCGACTGGAGTGTCTTCGTCACCCGGCCGTTGTCGGCCGGCCTGCTTGCTGCTGCGCTGTTGCTGATCGTGATCGTCCTGCTGCCCGCGGTCAAGAGCAAGCGCGAAGAGGCGTTCGTCGAAGAGTGACAGGTAAGGGGTCGGTCTTGTGCTCGCAGCCGGACGACCCGGCCCGATTGCTGCAAAAATCAGGCACCCGCGCGGTGCCTTTTTTCTTGCGGCACGCCTCTTTTTCGCCTCCCGTGGGTGCTTGATCCGAAGCCCCAATCCCTGAACTCCAACCTCCCGCCAGCCGGTCCATGAACTTCAACTACGACAACCCCTACACCACCACACGCACTCCGGTTTTCGCGCGCAACGTGGTTTCGACCTCGCACACATTGGCTTCGCAGGCGGGCTTGCGCATGCTGTGGAAAGGCGGCAACGCGGTCGATGCGGCCATCGCCGCTGCGGCGGTCATGACCATCGTCGAGCCGGTCAGCAATGGCTTGGGCAGCGACGCCTTCTGCATCCTGTGGGACGGCCGGGAACTGCACGGCCTGAATGCCTCGGGCCGGGCGCCGCAGAGCTGGACGCCCGAGTACTTCAAGCGCAAGTACGGTGACTCCGCCACCGCCCCACCCAAGCGCGGCATCGATTCGGTGACGGTGCCGGGCGCGGTTGCGAGCTGGGTAGCGATGAGTGAGCGCTTCGGCAAACTGCCTTTCGGCGATTTGTTCGAGCCGGCCATCGACATCGCCGAGCGCGGCTACCTGCTCTCGCCGATCGTGCAGCAGAAGTGGTCGGCCGCCAGCGACGAGCTGGCCGGTCTGCCGGGTTTCGCACCCAGCTTTTTGCCGCTTGGCCGGGCGCCGAATGTCGGCGAGCTGGTGCAGTTCAAGGCTGCCGCCAACGGGCTGCGCTCCATCGCCCAAAGTCGGGGCGCTGCGTTCTATGGCGGCGAGATGGCGCAGGCCATCGAGCGCTTTGCGGCGCAGCACGGCGGCAGCCTGCGCGCAAAGGATTTTGAAAGCTACCGGGCCGAGTGGGTCAAGCCGATCGCGAAGAACTACCGGGGCTACACGCTGCACGAGATTCCGCCGAACGGCCAGGGTATCGCGGCGCTGATTGCGCTGGGCATCCTCGACCAGTTCGACCTGGCCGGCCTGGCGGTCGATGGGGCCGATTCGCAGCACCTGCAGATCGAAGCGATGAAGCTGGCGTTTGCCGATGTGTACCGCTATGTCGCCGAGCCTTCGGCAATGCGCGTGACGCCCGAACAGCTGCTGGACGACGCCTATCTGGCTGAGCGCGCGAAGCTGATCGATCTGAAAAAAGCGCAGGACTTCGGCGCTGGCAATCCGGTGCGCGGCGGCACGATTTACCTGAATGCCGCCGACGAGAACGGCATGATGGTGAGCTTCATTCAAAGCAACTACATGGGCTTCGGCTCGGGCTGTGTCGAGCCGCAATTCGGTGTCAGTCTGCAAAACCGGGGTCATGCCTTCAGCCTCGACGCCGGTGTCAATCAGGTGGCCCCCGGCAAGCGGCCGTTTCACACCATCATCCCGGCCTTCCTGACGCAGGGCGGTCAGCCGGTGATGTCTTTTGGCGTGATGGGCGCAAACATGCAGCCCCAGGGCCACCTGCAAACGCTGGTGCGCATGCTCGACTACCGGCAAAGCCCGCAGGCCGCCTGCGATGCGCCACGCTGGCGCTACAACGCCGGCCTGGAAATCAACGTCGAGGGCGCGATGAACCCGGTTACGGTGCAGGCCCTGGCCGAGCGCGGCCACCGCATGGAGGTGATTACCGATTCGTATCAGGATTTCGGTTCCGGCCAGTTCATCTGGCGCGCCGGCGATCCGAAAGTCGAGGGCTATGTGGCCGCCAGCGACTCTCGGCGCGACGGCCAGGCGGCGGGCTTCTAGCCAGGGCGGCCGAGTTCACAATTTAGATAAAAAAGAGCTATTAGGCCATATGGAACGGGCGCAAGCAGCTACAAAAAACATAGCAAATGGAGTGTTGCTTGCGGCCGCCGGTTCGATTGCCTTCAGCGGCAAGGCGATCATTGTCAAGCTGGCCTACCGCTATGGCGTAGATGCGGTCACGCTGATCATGTACCGGATGCTGTTTGCGCTGCCGATTTTTGCCGCCATGGCCTGGTGGGCCAGTCGCGGCCAGCCGGCGCTGACGCGCAGCGACTGGTTCGGCGTGCTCGGTCTGGGCTTTAGCGGCTACTACCTTGCCAGCTTCCTCGACTTCGCCGGGCTGGCCTTCATCAGCGCTTCGCTCGAACGGCTGATCCTGTACCTGAACCCGACGCTGGTGTTGCTGCTCGGCCTGCTGCTCTACCGCCGCAAAACCGGCCTGCGGCAGATGGTCGGCATGGCGATCAGCTATTCGGGGGTGGCGCTGGTGTTCGGCCACGAGCTGGCGATTTGGGACGGCAGCCAGCGCACGGGTGCGGCCTGGGGTGCGCTGCTGGTTTTTCTCAGTGCGGTCTGCTATGCGGTTTACCTGGTTTACAGCGGCGAGCTGGTCAAACGCCTGGGCGCCTTCCGCCTGGTCGGCATGGCGACGACGGTGGCCTGCCTGTTTTGTCTTCTGCAGTTTGTGCTGCTGCGGCCGCTGGCGGCGGCGCTGGTGGCGCCCGAGGTGATCTGGCTGTCTCTGCTGAATGCAACTATCTGCACCGCCGTGCCGGTGCTTCTGGTGATGCTGGCGATAGAGCGCATCGGCGCGGCGCTGACCGCGCAAACCGGCATGATCGGCCCGATGGCCACCATCTTGATGGGCGTGCTCATTCTGGGTGAGCCCTTCACCGGCTGGATCGCCGCGGGCACCGTGCTGGTGATAGCCGGCATCTTCGTGGTGACGCGGCCGGGGCACTGACGGGCTGCCGCACCACCATCGCTGCCTGCACGACGCGGATCTTTTTACGGTCGGTTCATTTTTCAAGGAGTCATCATGAATTTGGGTATTGCCGGTAAATGGGCGCTGGTTTGCGGCGCCAGCAAGGGCTTGGGGCTGGGTTGTGCGCAGGCGCTGGCGGCAGAGGGCGTCCATGTGCTGATCGTCGCGCGCGGCGAGCCGGCCTTGCAGGCCGCGGCCGCGCAGTTGCGCCAGGCCGGTGCAGCGACCGCCGAGGTGCAGTGCGTTGCCGCCGACATCACCACCGAAGCCGGCCGGGCTGCGGTGTTTGGCGTGCGCCAGGACTTCGACATCGTCGTCACCAACGCAGGCGGCCCGCCACCAGGTGACTTTCGCGACTGGGACCGCGAAGCCTGGATCAAGGCGGTCGATGCCAACATGCTGACGCCGATCGAGCTGATCAAACGCACGGTCGATGGCATGGCGGCGCGCGGCTTCGGGCGTATCGTCAACATTACGTCGAGCTCGGTCAAGGCGCCGATCGACATTCTGGGTCTGTCCAACGGCGCACGCAGTGGTCTGACCGGTTTTGTCGCCGGCGTGGCCCGCACCAAGCTCGCGGCAAGCGGCGTGACGCTCAACAACCTGCTGCCGGGCGCGTTCGACACCGACCGGCTGCGCGGCACCATGCAGGGCGCGGCCACCAAAACGGGTCAGCCGCTAGAAGCCGTGATGGACGCCCGCCGAAAAAACATACCGGCCAGGCGTTTTGGCACGCCCGAAGAGTTCGGTGCCATCTGCGCGTTTTTGTGCAGCCAGCATGCGGCCTACATCACAGGGCAGAACGTGCTGGCCGACGGCGGCGCGTACCCGGGGACCTACTGAGAGCCTGAGAGTCTTTCGTTCATGCCCGCTCATCACGCCAAAGAGCCCCCGCTCGTGGTTGCAAATGCGCACCATAGCCCAGGCTATGGCTGTGCTTTGCGCCTAGATCGGGTGCCCTTTGACGCGCTGCTCGGTCACGCCCGAAAAACTCTCAGGCTCTGAGCCGGCCGGGCATCGGGTCAAGGCTCCAATGTGACGCCCGCGCTGCCGCCGCTAAAGGCCAGGTACGTCGCGCTGGTGCTGGCGGGGGCCGTGTTGCTGCTGGCGCTGCAGTGGCTGCCGGACGCGGCCCAGGCGCTGCGCTTTTCGCGACCGGCCTTTGCGGCTGGCCAGTGGTGGCTGCTGCTGAGCGGGCAAACCGTGCATTTGAGTCTGGCCCATGCGGCGCTCAACGCGCTCGCGCTGGTGGTATCGCTGCTGGCCTGGCGGGTCTGGCTGGTGCTGCCAGCGCAGGGTTTGGCGCTGGCCGGTGGCGCGCTGGGTGTGGCACTAATTTTGCTGTTCGACCGCGACTGCAGCTTCTACGCCGGCCTTTCGGGTGCGCTGCACGGCCTGTGGGCCGGCAACGCCGTTCTGCTGCTCTGCGCAGCCAGCCGGGCGCCAGACTTGACCCCGCCACCGGCTGCGGCTGAAAGCAGCCAGCTTTGGTCCCGCAGCGTCGCTTTAGGCGTGTTGCTGGCCCTGTCGGCCAAACTGCTCTGGCAGGGCAGCGACGCCGCGGGCGGCTTCAGCGCGTGGCTGCAAATTCCGGTGTACCGGCCGGCCCACTGGGCGGGCGCCGTCGGTGGGTTGCTTGCGGCGGTGCTAGCCCTAGCCCTGGCCCCGCCGGCCCCGCGGGCCGCGCCGGCGCGCAGCCAGCGCGACCCACGCTAGTCCCAGCAGGCCGAGCCCGTCCCACCAGCCGGTCGCCCCACCGCCGCCCGAGGCGGGCGGGCCGACGCTGATCGCGATGCGCTGCGCGGCGCCGCTGTTCTTGCCGTCGGTCGGCGTCACCGTCAAGGCATAGCTGCCCGCCGGCCCGGCGGGCGACCAGTTGAATTCGCCGGTGCTGGCGTCGAAGGTCGCCCCGGGTGGCAGACCCTCGGCCAGAAAAGCCACCGGGTCGCGCTCGGCGTCGCTGGCGCTCAGGGTGAAGTTCAGGGTCTGGCCTTCGGGCACGCTTTGCGCGCTTATGGCCGCGAGCTCCGGCGCGGTGTTGGTGGCCACGCTGACGCGGCTGGTGGCGAATTTCCCGGAGCCGGTTTCGGTCGCCCTGAACTCGAAGAAGAAGCTGCCGGCTATGGCCGGTGCGACCAGGGAGGCGACGGCGCTGGTGCTGCCGCTAAGCGTTACCGGCGCGCCGGAGAGCTGCGTCCACCGGTAGGTGAATGCCGGCTGGCTTGCCAGCGGCGAGCTGGCCTGACCCGTGAGCACGACGGTCGAGCCGACCAGTCGGTTCGCGTTGGCCGGGCCGGGGCCGACGCTGGCGGTCGCAAAGGGTTCGCCGGCGTTGACGCTGGCCAGCGCACGGGTGGCGTCCAGCATCCCGGCGCCGCAGTCGCTACGGCCAACGCAGTAAGTGCCTGGCGGGAACGGCCGCGCCGAGTTGCTGACGACCGAGGCCAGCTGGTCGGGCGTCAAGCCCGGCCTGAAGCTCTTGAGCAGCGCCAGCACTGCGGCCACGTGCGGCGCCGCCATGCTGGTGCCGGTCAGCAATGAATAGCCGTCGGCACCCGGAGCCCGCGCGCCGAGGTTCATCGTCGAATAGATTTTTTCACCAGCGCCGGCCACCATGAAACCGCTGCCGCCACCAGGCCCGCTCAAGGTAGTGCCGACCCCGATATCGGCGTAATTCGCGTTGTCGCCGAGGCGGGTGTGGGCCGTCACCGCAATCACGCCAGCGCAGTTCGCTGGCCGGCCAATCAGGCTGGTGGCGTCGTTGCCGGTAGCCGCCACCACGGCTGCACCGGCGGCACGCACCGCATCGACCGCGTCCTGATAGACCTGGGTGCAGGGGCCGGGGCCGCCCAGGCTCAGGTTCAAGACCTTGGCCGGGTTGGCATTGACCGGCACATTGGGCACGGCGAGCCCGGCCGACCAGCGCATCGCGGCGGCAATGTCCGAGCCGAATCCGCCGCAGGTACCAAGTGCCCGCACCGGCAAGATTCTGGCCGAGAAGGCAGCGCCGACGCTGCCGCTGGTGTTGTTCAGCGCGGCAATCGTGCCGGCGATGTGGGTGCCGTGCCAGCTGCTGCTGGTCGCTGCCGAGCCGGGGCTGCACTGACCGGCCGATTCCCAGTCGCCGGGGTCCAGACCGTTGCCGCCCAGGCCGCCGCCATTGGTGTTGCCGACGGCTGAGGTGACGAAATCGTAGCCGGGCAACACGTTGGCATTGAGGTCGGCATGCGGCCGATAGCCGGTGTCGATCACCGCAACCACGACGTCGCTGCCGGTCGCGACGTCCCATGCGGCAGGCAGATTGGCCGCGCCGACATCGCTGCTTGACGCAGCCTTCAGGTGCCACTGGTTCAGCGTGTAGCCGGGGTCCAGCGGAGTGAACAGCGGGCGGACCAGCTCATCGATCTCGACGTAGTCCACCGACGGATCCTGGGCCAGTTGCAGCGCCACGCTGCGCAGCTCTGCCCGGCTGTGCGGCCGGTCGAGCAAGGCCACATGGGTTTGGGGCGACACCGATTTGAGCCGCCGCAAGCCGGCCGCCGACGGAACGCGGCTGCGATGGCTGGCGCCCAGCGCCGCGACCCGGTCCTCGGCGGCGCGGTGGTCGAAGACGCCCGCCAGCGTGGTGGCGGGCGTGCGGAACCGGACGATCAGCCGGTTGTGGCTGGACGGGTCGGTCGCAGCGCTGGCTTGCGTCGAAGCCTGGCCGGGTTTGGCCGGCGTCGGCGCTACGGGCGGGCTCGGGTCGGCCGGTTGGGCCGGCGCCAGCAGGCTGGCGCTGCCCAGCACCAGCGCGACGGCGCTGCAGAAAAACCGGTTTAGGGGTCGCATCGGCGAGGGATTCATGCGGGTGCTTACAGAGGGGAGTGCTTGCCGGGCGGCGTGCGGGATGGCTTGCGGGCTGGCGAGAGGCAGATTATTGATGCTGGCCCACGTCCCCGGCGGTCGCGGCGCTGTTTCGCCCTTCAGGACGCACAGGGCACCGCCGGCCTTGCCACAACTTCACAGCGGCCGCGCCGTACTGTCGATCTCAACGCTGGTAATACCCGGCAGGGCGAGCAGCCGCGTCCTGAGCGTGTCGGCCTGCTGACCCGGCCCGGACTCGATCCGGTACACATGCGTGTCCGGCGACACGCTGGCCAAATAGCGGACCGGCGCCTGGGCCTGCCGCGACAGCCCGGCCAGCGTCGCCGCATCGTCGCCGGGCGCCGCGCTGCGAAAGCGGACGATCACGCGCAGCACCGCGCCACTCGGGCTCACAGGCTGGTTGTGCCCGCTGACTCCCGTGGCAGGGAGGTTGGCTGAGGGGGCGACCGGGCTGGTCGCAGTTTGACCACAGGCCTGAATCAGCCATGCGCCGGTCAGCAGCGCAAAGCTGGCGATCCGCCTGCCACCGGGCTGGGGGCAAGATTGCAGGCAGCGATTGTCGGGTTGGGGACTGTTCAAAGAAAAAGGCATGGAGCGCGTTCCGATTTTTGCAGGCTGTGGGGCCGACTGTGCTTCAGATTGTCTGGCCGAGCGCATCTGGACGGGTTGCGGGCGCATTCATCGTAGCGTGCGACTGCCCTGCGGTCTGCCTGGCCGCACGCCTGAATTTTTGTCGTGGCCTGCAAGGCAAAATGCAGGCATGAAAACACCCAAACGCCTGCAGCCGCTGATCGAAGAAGGCCTGATCGACAGCGTGGTGCGCCAACTTATGAGCGGCAAGGAAGCGATGGTGTACGTCGTGCGCTGCGGCGACGAAACCCGTTGTGCCAAGGTGTACAAAGAGGCGAGCGAGCGCAGCTTTCGCCAGGCGGTCGATTACACCGAGAACCGCAAGGTAAAAAACAGCCGGCAGGCGCGGGCCATGGCCAAAGGCACGATGTTCGGCCGCGAATCCCAGGAGGCGGCCTGGCAGAGCGCCGAGGTCGATGCGCTGTACCGGCTGGCCGCGGCCGGTGTGCGCGTGCCCAAACCGTACAACTTCTGCGACGGCGTGCTGCTGATGGAGCTGGTCACCGACGCGAACGGCGACGCCGCGCCGCGCCTGAACGACGTGCAGTTCACAGCGTCCGATGCGCTGCGCCACCATGCTGCGCTGATCCGCGAGGTGGTGCGCATGCTGTGTGCCGGCGTGGTGCACGGCGATTTGTCCGAGTTCAACATCCTGGTGGCCAGCGAGGACGGCGTCGATGGCCCGGTCATCATCGACCTGCCGCAAGCTATCGACGCGGCCGGTAACAACCACGCCAAACGCATGCTGCTGCGTGACGTGGACAACCTGCGCAAGTTCTTCGGCCAGTTCGCGCCGGCGCTGCTGCACAGCGATTTCGGCCCCGAGATCTGGTCGCTGTATGAGAGCGGCCTGCTCAGCCCCGACTCGCCGCTTACCGGCCGCTTTGCCCGCCAGACGGGGCCGGTCAACGTAGGCAGCGTGATCCGCGAGATCGACGACGCGCGGGCTGAAGAGGTGGCCCGGCGGGTGCGGATGGGCGGGTAAATTTGGCCGGCGGAATTGGGCCGGATTAATTTGGCCGGCTGAATCGGGCCGGATTAATTTGCCCGGTTAGAGCGAGCGCGGCAGCACGCCAGGCGCGGCTTCGCCTACGGGCGATGCGGCTGCCGGCTGACAGCGCGAATCGGCCTGGCTTGTTCCAGTCGAGGATCATGGTCTGCGGTTTGAAGCAGGCGTGCCCGCCCCGCTTTTTAATCGCCCAGACTTCAGGAATTCACCATGAGCCTTGATCGCAGAGAGCTTCTCAAATTCACCGCCATGGCGGGCGCGGCAGCCGCCTTGCCGGCCAGCTTCGCGCAAGTCGCAAGCGCGTCGCCATCCCGTATTGATGCGCGCGATCGCGTGTTCATCACCAACGAAGACTCCAACACGCTGGTCGTCATCGACCCGCGCAGCAACACCGTGGCCGCCACCATCAACCTGACCAGCTTCGACGAAGACGCCCGGCCGCCGTTTCGTTACGTGACGGCCGGTGTCGCGCCAACGCATGCGGCGATGATCCACAAGCCGCTCTACCACGGCTGCATCGACGCGCACGGTGCGGTGCCTTCGCCCGACGGCCGCCTGCTGGCCACCAGCGGTCGCGGCTCCAGCAACATCTACTTGATCGACGCGGTTGAGCAACGGGTGATCGGCAACACGCCCAATCCGGCTGCCGGACCTGCAACCAACCCTGAACGGCTGTCCAGCGGGATCCTGCTGGGGCGCGAGCCGCATGAGCCCACCTTTACGCGGGATGGCCGGCAACTGTGGGTTGCCTTGCGCGGCGAAGACCGGATTGCGATCCTCGATGTCGAAGCGGCGATCAAGCAGTTGAACGGCTCCGGTGTGCCGGCGCTGCAGCAGTTTTTGCCGACGCTCGAAGGCCCGTCGCAGGTCTGGTTCAACCGCGAAGGTACGCTGGCTTTCGTCGCCAGCCAGAAGGTGGCTCGCCTTGATGTGTTTCAGGTCAACCCGGGCCGGAGCAGCACTTCGCAGCCGAAAAAGCTGGTTACGCTGGACATCAGCGCCGAGGACAAGCCGGGCTTCACGCCTTTTATCAAGACCACCCCCGACGGCCAGGAACTGTGGCTTTCGCACAAGCTGTCCGATACGGTGTCCTGCCGTTCAACGCGCGCCGATTTTGGCCTGCTCGACAGCGTCGCTGTCGGCACCATGGGCCGGCCCAACCACGTCGAGTTCGTTGCCAACTCCAATGGCAGCGTGGTCTATGCCAGTTTGGCGCGGGTCGATGACGGCGGCCCCGGCGGCGCCGCGTCCAGCCAGATCGCGATCATCGACCGCAGCGCCAGGGCCGGCGAGCGCAAGCTGGTCGGCAGCTTCTTCAGTCACGGCCGCGAAGCCCACGGCCTCTGGACCAACCCCGACAACACGCTGCTCTACGTGGCGCATGAACAGGACGAACTGCCGGGCACGCCGAACGCCGGCCAGACTGTGTGCAGCGCCTTCGACGTCAGCGACCCCTTCAAGCCGCAGCTGATTGCGCAAATCCCGCTGGGCAACCTGGCTCTGCCGTCTGGGGGGTTGCGCAACAAGAAGAGCATCAATCTTGTTTACGTGCGGCCGGGAGTGAAGGGGCAAACCGCATGAGAATTTTGGCGGTGCTGATGGCGCTGCTGGTCGGCGGAGGCGCTGCCGGCGTCGCGGCTCAGCCCGCGCCCGGCTCCGAATCGTCTGGCGCGCCGGCGGGCCACGCGCGCTTCACGCAGGACATGGACGCCGGCATGGCGCGGATGATGCAGGACATGCATGCGGCGACCGGCAGCGGCAATCCCGACATCGACTTCCTGACGATGATGATTCCGCATCATGTGGGCGCGGTCGATATGGCGCGGCTGGTGTTGCAGCACGGGCGCGACCCGGCGACCCGCCAGTTGGCCCAGGAGATTCTGGCCGGCCAGACCAGCGAAATAGAAAGCATGCAGCGCCGCCTCGCCGTGTTGCGCCAGAGCAGTTCGGCCGGCCAGGAGCCCGAATTCCCGCCGCTCGGCGGAACCCGCGGGCCCTGAATCCAGCGCGGCCTAGTGGCCTGTAACGGCCGGTTCGGTAGGGAAGGACGCGCGCCCGGCGTGCAGGGCAAGGCGTGAAGCGCAGCAATAGCTGAGGCTATTGCGAGCATTCGCAACGCCGCCATGCGCGTTGCGCGCGCGGCAGGCGCTGCCGAATCGGTTGTTACAGGTCACTTGGATCGTGCCGTCAACGCCGGCTGGACACCACGATGCCGCCGACGATAAGCGCAAAAGCCAGCGCGTGATAAATCTGCGGCAGCTCGCCCAAAAACGCGGCCGACAGCAACGCCGCAAACAGCGGCGTCAGGTTGGCGAAGAAGCCGGCAACGTTCGGTCCGACGCGCTGCACACCGGTGGCCCAGCAGCGGTAGGCCAGCACCGCCGGACCCATAGCCACATACACCAGCGCGGCAGCCAGCGGCCAGCCCCAGTCGATATGGGCGTCGATGGTCAAGGCCCATTCGCCAGCGGCGAACAGGCCGGCCCAGCCCAACCCGAAGACCAATTGCGCCATCAAAAACGCAGCCCAGTCGGCGCGAATCTGTGGGCTCGCATCAGGCCGGGCCAGCAACCAGCTGTAGAAGGCCCAGGCCAGCGTGGCAATGAGCACGTACACGTCTCCCGGCACCAGCCTGACCTGCGCCAGCACGGCGGGCTGGCCACGCGCCAGCACCACCAGCACGCCGGCAATCGACAGCATCGCCCCGGCGACCTGCCTGGCCGAAATGCGCTGGCCAAAAAACATGGCGCCGACGCCCAGCATAAACACCGGGCTGCTGCCCGCGACCAGCGTGACGTTCAGCGGCGACGAGGTTTGCAGCGCCAGGTATTGCAGTGCGTTGTAGCAGCCAACGCCAAGCAGACCGAGCAGTGCGAAGCGCCGCCAGTGCGGCCACACCGCCAGCGGCCCGCCGCGGCGCAGCACGCCATGCGCCACCGGCAGCAAGAACAAAAAAGCCAGCGCCCAACGCAAAAAGTTCAGCGTCATCGGCGGCACCAGTTCGCCGACCACCCGGCCGACGACCGCGTTGCCAGCCCAGAGCAGCGGCGGCAGCACGAGTAACAAAGTGGTGCCGGGGCCGAGGCGCTGAT
>JAJAYS010000058.1 GCA_026786065.1 Polaromonas sp. | reverse complement strand
TCTCGGCGGGCGCGCAGCAAAAAGGCGCCGACGGTGCTTTCCTCGTTGAAGACCATGCCGTGAAATCCGTCGTAGGCCGCTGTCAGCTCGGCAAATTTCCCGGCTGCGCGGGGCGAATCCCAATCGAAGCTGCCGCCATCGACGACGATGCCGCCAATCACCGTGCCGTGCCCGCTCAGGAATTTGGTGGCCGAGTGATACACCAGATCGGCGCCGTGCTCGAACGGCTTTATGAGCCAGGGCGAAGTCAGCGTTGAATCGACCAGCAGCGGCACGCCGGCTTCGTGGGCCAGCGCTGCGACCGTCGGGATGTCGAGTACGTCAAGCCCCGGATTGCCGACCGTCTCGCCAAAAAACAGGCGGGTGTTCGGCTGGACGGCGTTGCGCCAGCCGTCGATGTCGCCCGGCTTGACGAAGCTGGTTTCGATGCCGAAGCGCCGCAGGGTGTAGTGCAACAGGTTGTGCGAGCCGCCGTAGAGCGCGCTGCTGGCGACGATGTGCGCGCCCGCGCCCATCAGCGTGGCTATGGCCAGATGCAGCGCGGCCTGGCCGCTGGCTGTGGCAATCGCCCCAATGCCGTCTTCGAGTGCTGCAACGCGCTGCTCCAGTACGGCGTTGGTCGGGTTGCTGATGCGGGAGTAAACGTGGCCGGCGCGTTCCAGGTTGAACAGGCTGGCTGCATGCTCGCTGGATTCGAAAACAAAAGAGGTGGTGAGATGAATCGGCACTGCTCTGGCGCCGGTGGCCGGGTCGGGCGCCGCGCCGGCGTGCAGGGCCAGAGTGTCGAATCCGGGGTCGGAGTAACCGGGCATGACGGTGCCTTTCGGGTCTTTGCAAGGGATTGGGGTGGGCGGGGCTGCCGCGATTGTGGGGTAAATTGTGCCGCCCCACGCATGGCTTTACTTGCAGCCCACTTCCGGGAGGTCCACAATAAAACGCCTTAGCCTTAATCGGAGCCGAACGATGAAAGTTTCAGACATCTTGCGCGTCAAGGGCAACACGCTCTACACCGTTCCCCCGGACGAGCCTTTGGCCAAGGCAGCTGAAATCATGGCCGAAAAAGACATCGGCTCGCTGGTGGTCATGGAGTACGGCGCCCTTGTCGGCATGCTGACCTTCCGCGAATTGATCTTCTGCGTTGTCAAGAATGGCGGCCAGATGGGCCAGTCCGTCGTGCGCACCGCGATGGACGCCCATCCGCTGACCTGCAACTCAGATACCGAGATCAACGAAGTGCGGCGCATGATGCTCGAACACCATTCCCGCTACGTGCCGGTGATGAACCAGAAAACCCTGATGGGCGTGATCAGCTTCTACGACGTGGCGAAGGCGGTCGTGGACAGCCAGAACTTTGAGAACAAGATGCTGCGGGCGTACATCCGGGATTGGCCGGAAGAGAGAGACGCCGACCCGGCCTGAATTGCGGGGCGCGCCAGCCAGGCTTGACACCCGTTTTCTTCGCGGGCTTGACGCCCTTTTGCGCACCAGGCTCAACCCCCTTTTTGTCATCCAGGACTTGATCCGGGATCCACGCGCCCACGACGATACCGTCATGGATCCCGGCTCGGTGGCCGGAATGATCGTAGTTGGGTGGCGCATCGCCCAATTCGAAAGGCTTCGTGCCAAGCCGCTTCAAAGCGCTCTGGGATAATTCCCGCCCATGAGCGGCAACACCTTCGGCACCCTATTCGCAGTCACCAATTTCGGTGAATCCCACGGCCCGGCCATCGGCTGCGTGATCGACGGCTGCCCGCCCGGGCTGGCGCTGTGCGAGGCCGATATCCAGATCAATCTGGACCGCCGCCGTCCCGGCACCAGCCGGCATGTCACGCAGCGCAACGAACCCGATGCGGTCGAAATCCTTTCGGGCGTGTACGAAGGCCACACTACCGGCACGCCGATCTGCCTCTTGATTAAGAACACCGACCAGCGGAGCAAGGATTACGGCAACATTCTGGAGACCTTCCGCCCCGGCCACGCCGACTACAGCTACCTGCACAAATATGGCCGGCGCGACCCGCGCGGTGGCGGTCGGGCCTCGGCCCGATTGACGGCGCCAATGGTGGCCGCAGGCGCAGTGGCCAAAAAATGGCTGCATGAAAAATACGGCACGACGTTTCGCGGCTGTATGACGCAGATCGGCGAGCTGCCGATCGGGTTCGAGTCCTGGGAGCACGTGCCGAACAACCCGTTCTTCGCGCCGGTGGCCGACGGGGCCGAACTGGAGGCTTACATGGACGCGCTGCGCAAGGCTGGCGATTCCTGCGGTGCGCGGATTCGCGTCACGGCCAGCGGGGTGCCGGTGGGCCTGGGCGAGCCGCTGTTCGACAAGCTCGATGCCGATATCGCCTTCGCAATGATGGGCGTCAACGCGGTCAAGGGCGTCGAGATCGGCGCGGGCTTTGCCAGCGTGGCGCAACGCGGCACCACGCACGGCGATGCGCTGTCGCCGGGCGGGTTTTTGTCGAACAATGCTGGCGGCACGCTCGGCGGCATCAGCACCGGGCAGGACCTGGAGGTGTCGGTCGCCATCAAGCCGACCAGCTCCATCGTCACGCCGCGCCAGTCGATCGACACCAGCGGCCAGCCGGCTGAAGTCGTAACCAAGGGCCGGCACGACCCCTGCGTCGGCATTCGGGCCACGCCGATTCTGGAGGCCATGCTGGCGCTGGTGGTGATGGAGCATGCGCTGCGCCAGCGTGCCCAAAATGCCGACGTGGTGGTGCGCACGCCAGACATCATGCGGGCCGGCCAGAACCAGCCTGATTGAGTATTAAATCAGGCTTAAGCCCAAAAAATACGCGCGTTAATAGCTATCGAAAAGCTAGCGGAAGCCAAACCTGTCAATCCCGCCGAGCCGTTCGCCGCGCACCGCCGCAGATCCCCAACGCGGCAGCGCCAAAGCTGCTTGCCTGGGTAACCGCGCCGCAGCCAGAGTCGGTGGCCCCGGCGGCAGCGCCGTACGCCTGAAGCCGCGCCTCAAGGCTCAGGCGGCGCGGCCCGAAACGGATTGAAGCCGGTCACCAGCACCATCGCCACAAAAATCAGCAGCCCGCCGGGCAGCATGCTGGCGGTCACCGGTTCGCCGAGAAACAGCCCACCCCATGTGACGCCGAACAGCGGAATCATGAAGGCGGCCGAGGTGGCCGCGCTGGCCGGGATCTCGCGCATCAGCCGCAGGCTGACCCAGTACATAAAGCCCGACGTGACAAAGCCGAGCATGCCGAGCGCCAGCAGCGCGGCGGTTGAGACCTGCATCTGCGGCAGCGACGCGCCAGCCGGAAGCAGCAGCATCACCGACCCCGCCACATGCACCGCCGCCGCCGCCGACAGCGGCGCATGGCGCACGCTGGCGCGCTTCATGTAGGTGGCGCTGAAGCCGTAACTCGCCGACGCAGCGATGCAGGCCAGGGCGCCCCAGATCACCGGCGGCGTGATGGCGACCGGTCCCAGGCGCACCAGCAGCGCAACGCCGACGAATCCGGCGGCGCAGCCGACCAACCTGCGGCCGGTCAGGCGCTCCTCGCGCACCAGCGCGGCGCCCAGAATGCCGAACAGCGGCACGGTGGCGTTGAGCACCGCCGAATAGCTGGCCGGCAACGCCAGCGCGGCCCAGTTGAAGAGCATGAAGGGCAGCACCACGCTGCCCAGGCCGAGCAGCGCCAGCGCGGGCCACTGTTGGCGCGCCGGCCAGCGCTGGCGCAGCGTGACCAGCAAAAAGCCGAGCACCAGCGAGGCCAGCACGCAGCGGCCGGCCGCCAGCACCCACGGCCCGAGCACCGGGCTGGCGATGCGCACCAACGGAAACGACGCGCCCCACAAGGCAGACATGCCGATCAGCTGGGTGAAATGGCGCGTTCGCATCGAAAACGATTGTGCGGCATCGGGCGATGCTGGCCGGAGCGGCGAAACCGGATGGCCCGCCACGGCCTTTGCCTACAGCCGGGCGCCCACAGCGCGTCTAAATTCCAAACACCAACTTCTGGAGCGATTCCATGTCACGAGCCCAGGCAAAAGAGCTAAAACGCGCCAGCAGCGAATCGGCGACCGGCAAGGTGGCCGACAAGCAGCAAAAAATCCAGCGTGCGCAGGACCGGCAAGACCGCAAAGAGTCAAAAAAAACGGCTGGCGTCATGCCCAAGAAGCATCCGATGCAGGCCGGGCCCTACGACTACCCGAGCCCGCCGCTGCCGGCCCAGCACCTGCCTAAACCCGGCATCGAGGCCGACCTGAAGCTCAGGCCGCGGTTCATGGCGCCGGCCTACCGGGGCAGTGGCAAGCTGCAGGGCATGGCCGCGCTGATCACCGGCGGCGACTCGGGCATAGGCCGTGCGGTGGCGGTGCTGTTTGCCCGCGAAGGTGCCGACGTGGCGATTGCCTACCTGAATGAAAAAGAGGACGCGCTGGAAACCCAGCGCTGCGTGCTCGCGGAAGGCACGCGCTGCCTGCTGCTGTCCGGCGACATCAAAAGCTCGAAGTTCTGCGACAAGGCCGTCAAGAAAACCGTCGAGGCTTTTGGCAAGCTCGACATTCTGGTCAACAACGCCGCCTTCCAGACCCACGCGGGCTCGATAGAAGACCTGACCGATGAGCGCATAGACGAAACCCTGCGCACCAACATCTGCGGCTACATGTACATGGCGCGGGCGGCGGTACCGCATTTGACCCAGGGTTCGAGCATCATCAACACCGGCTCGGTGACCGGGCTCGAAGGCAGCTCGAAGCTGCTCGACTATTCGGCGACCAAGGGCGCGATTCATGCGTTTACCAAAGCGCTGGCGAGCAATCTGCTGGAGCGCGGGATTCGCGTCAACGCGGTGGCACCGGGGCCGGTCTGGACGCCGCTGAACCCGGCCGATTCGTCTGCTGAAAAAGTCAGCGAGTTCGGCTCGGGCTCCGACATGAAGCGGCCAGCGCAGCCCGAGGAGCTGTCGCCAGCTTATGTGTTTCTGGCGTCCCCGGCCTGCGCCAGCTACATCACCGGCATCGTGCTGCCGATCACCGGCAGCGTCGGCGCGTGAGGGGCCCTCGGCCTGACTGTCGCGCAGCACCGCCAGCACGCGGGCGGCGTCGTCGGCGCTGGGCTCGTGCGCCATCGGCAGCGTCACGCTGAGCGCCGCCACTAGATCGCCGTGGCGGTCGCGCAGCGCCACAGCGACGCCGCGAAAGTCCAGGTTCAACTGCTGTCCGGAAATCGTCCGGCCTTACGCCTGAATGATGGCGAGCTCCTGACGCATTCGGTCCCAGCTTTCAATGGCGAACCAGGTAAAGGCTTTCAGCGCGCAGTGGGCCAGCCAGTGGTCGGCCAGCGCCGGCTCGCGCAGCGCCAGCATCAGCATGCCGGCGGCGCTCACTTGGGCCGGCCGCCGCGCCCCCAGCACGTAGCAGGTGTTCGCCACCCGGCTGGAGCCGTTGCGGGCGATGTACACCACGTCGTCCCCGTCCATCACGCTGACGAAGGCGCTCTCGCGCGTGCCGCCGATGACGCGCTGCAAAAACAGCTGCACGATGCGCGGCAGCCGGGCCGTTTCCAGGCAGGGCTGGCCAAGACGCAGCGCACACCGGCTTCGCTGGCAGACAGCCGGGGGCTGGCTTCGTCGAACGCTTCGATGATTGCGAGGCCTTTTTCCAGACCGGCAATCCAGTCGCGCCGGTTCAATACGGGCTGCAGCGCGAGCCCAGGTGTTGGCATGCCCGGAGCGGGCTCCTGGGCGCTGGATTTGACGGTGAGCGGGGGGCGCAGTTGGCGGGAATTTGGCCGGACGAGAGCCAGGCGAGCGGCGTGGCTGGATCGGCGGAACGGGGCTTTTTTATAAGGTCTTACCCTAATTCAGTGCGATTAACGATCAATATAGTTCGTCAATCGCGCAAAACGGCTTTTGCAGAGTGTGGATCCGCAGCGGATCTAATTAGAGTTCGCTTCAGCTTCTCGCAGCTTGCTTGCAGCACCGTTTTTTATCCATCACAGGAGACACCATGCACAAACGCTTCGCCCTTCAAATGATTGCCGCCTGCGCGCTCGCCGCAGGTGCCGGCGCCACTCTGGCTCAGGACGTCATCAAGATCGCCAACATCGTTGAGCTCTCCGGCGGCGGCGCCACCGCAGGCACCAACTTCAAGAACGGTATCGAGCTGGCGGTCAAGGAAATCAACGCATCGGGCGGGATTCTCGGCAAAAAAATCCAGACCACCACCGCCGACACCCAAAGCAACCCCGGCGTTGCCAAAGGCCTGACGCAAAAGGCCATCGACAACGATGTGTTCGCAATTTTCGGTCCGGTGTTCTCCGGCTCCATCATGGTCAGCATGGCCGAGTCGCGCAAGGCCGAAGTGCCGAACTTCACCGGCGGCGAAGCGGCCAGCATCACCGAGCAGGGCAACCCGTACATCTTCCGCACCAGCTTCACCCAGGCCACCGCCATGCCCAAGGTAGCGCGCTACATCAGCGAGCAGGCCAAGCTCAAAACCATTGCGGTGATCTACGTCAACAACGACTTCGGCAAGGGCGGCCTCGACTCGATAAAAAAGGCGCTGGCGACTACCGGCACAAAGATTGCCACCGAAATCTCGACCGAGCCGGGCCAGATCGACTTCTCGGCCGCCGTGCTGCGCGCCAAGCAGAGCAACGCCGAAGGCTTGTTTGCGTATTCCAACGAAGAGGAATCGGCCCGCCTGCTGCGCGAGCTGAGGAAGCAAGGCTGGACCAAACCGATCATCGGCGAGACAACGCTCACCGGACAGAAGGTGATCGAGCTGGCGGGCGAGGCTGCCAACGGCGCCGTCGGCCATGTCGGCCTGACAGTCGATGCACCGCTGCCGGCGATTCGCGCCTTCCGCGCCAAGTTCGAGAAAGAATACAAATACGTCTCCGATCACAACGGCATGAAAGGCTACTCGGGCATTTACGTGTTGAAGGCGGCGATTGAAAAAGTCGGCAAGCTCGATCGCAAGGCCGTCGCCAGCGCCATGCATACCCTGAAGGTCAAGGCCGCCGACCATCCCGGCGTGCTGATGGACGTGAGCTACGACAGCAAAGGCGATCTGGACCGCGACAGCTTCCTGATTGAAGTGAAAAACGGCAAGCAGGAAGTGGTCGCAACGCTGCCCCCGCTGAACACCGGCGCGCCGGCAGTGGCTGCGAAGAAGTGACGGCGCGCTGGCCCCTCGTGCGCTGCGCGAAGGGCTGGCTTTAGCTACTATTTTAATAGCTGCTAACGCCCGTATTTACTGGATAGAAGTGGTATTTATTTGAGAGTGCGAGGCGTTCCGGCTGCGGTCGGGGCGCCCCACACCAACCCAACCCAACCCAACCAGGGCATTGGTCATGGCCGACTTCCTCCAGCTCTTCTTCTCGGGCTTGGCCACCGGCAGCATCTATGCGCTGGCAGCGCTCGGTTTCACGCTCTTGTGGCAGGCCTCCGGCACCATCAACTTCGCGCAGGGCGAGTTCGTCATGCTGCCGGCGTTCATGCTGCTGGGCTTCATGGCGCTGGGCGCGCCCATGCTGGTGAGCTTTGTCATGACGCTGCTGCTGGCGGTGCTGCTGCTCGGCTGGGTTTTCAAGCGCGGCGTGGTTGATCCGCTGTTCAAGTACGGCATGATGCCGATCGTCGTGGCGACCATCGGCCTGTCGATTGCGATGCGCAACGGCGTCCGCGCCGGCTACAGCGCCGAGGCCCACCCCTTTCCCAGCCTGTTCGCCGACAAGCTGTTCAACATCGCCGGCGTCACCGTGACGCTGCAGGACATCGGCACCTTCGGGCTGGCCCTGGTCATCGTGCTGGCGACACAGGCCTTTCTGGCCAAAACCGTCACCGGCCGGGCGATGCAGGCGGTAGCGCAAAACACCGAGAGCGCGTCGGTGCTCGGCATCAACGTGCCGCGCATGATCTTTTATACCTTTGCGATCAACGCGGTGCTGGCTGTCGCGGCCGCGCTGCTTGTTACGCCAACCTATCTGGCGAAATTCGACATGGGCGAGGGCTTGGGC
>JAJAYS010000057.1 GCA_026786065.1 Polaromonas sp. | reverse complement strand
GTAGTGAAACTGGTAGGGCGAGGCGATGGCGCCGGAGCGCTGCAGCAAATCGAGCGGCGCGGTATGCGTGGCACGCGCGGCATCGACGACGGCCTTGTATTCGGCGCTGTTTTTGTCGGGCTTGAACAGAATTTTGTAGAGCTGGTCGGCAATCGGCTGTGGACAGACGCCGCGCCCCAGTTCATCGGCCCAGGCGGCAATCTGCAGTGCCACCTGTTTCTTTTTTTCGATGGCCAGCAGGGCTTGCTGAAGAATCTCGGCCGGTGCCTTTTTGAAGCGGCCCTTGCCGGCGCGGCGAAAGTAGTGCGGTGCGTCGAACAGTTTGAATAGCGTCGCCACCTGTTGCTCGCTTGTAGCCGGCTTGCCGTCGGCACTGAAATAATCGCGCGCCATGTCGGCAAAGCCGAAGTCCTCCTCGCTGGCGAATTCCCAGGCCAGCTCCAGTTCAATGCCGGCACTCAGGCTCTGGCTGGCGGCCATCAGCACCGCCGGTGCGGGCTTTTCAAACTTTAGAAGCGCGTTAACCGCCTTGACCTTGACGCGCTTGCCCGAGTCAAGCTCGACCTGCAGCGAAGCGTCGGTCTCGCTCATGATCCGCCCGGCAAGAAACTTGCCGGCTTCTTCAAACAGTACAAACAAACTGGAATCCTCGTGGGGTTTTGCGGCGCGTGCCGCAGGCGGGCTATCGGCTGCAAAAAAGCGCTAGCAGCCCATCCCGATCCGTCTGCCGCAGACTTCCCGGAGGGCTGCAGCGGGGCGGCGGAAGCCCAGTGTAAACAGGCGGGTAGCGCGCCGGTTTCAGCGCAGGCCGAGAAAGTCGAGGATTGCCGGCAGGTGCTCGTCGAAGTCGCTGAGCGCATGGTCGCCGCCTTCGAGCAGCCTGAGCTTTGCGCCCGCGTAGCGCGCCTGCATCTCCCGCCAGTCCAGCACCTCGTCGCCCTTGGCAAGGATGGCGAGGTAGTTCTCTGGCGCTTTCAATGGCCCGGCATGCAAGGCCCGCAGTTCATCGACAAACGCCGGTTCGAAAAAGAAGCGCCCGGCCGGGTTTTGCCAGCTGGTTTGCTCGCCGATGTGCCGGCCCAGGTCGCGCGCCGGCTCCACTGCCGGATTCAGCAACACCGCCTTGCAGTTCAGCAGTTCGGCAAGGGCTGTCGCGTAGAAACCGCCGAGCGACGAGCCGATGACGGCCATCGAGCCGTAGCCGGGTTCCCGCTGCCACGCCTCAATGCCGTCGCACAACAGCTGCATCGCCGCGTCGGGTGAGGGCGGCAACTGCGGGCACCACCATTGGACCTGCGGATAGTGGTCACGCATCAGCACCGCCATCTTCTGCGCCTTGGTCGAAAGCGGCGACGAGCGAAAGCCGTGCAGGTAGAGCAGGTGGGTGGGCGGCATGGCGCGAATCATAAAGTCGTAAAAAAGCCCCGCTGGCTTGGGGCTGCGGGGCTTGTACGAGATCAGCAAGCAGATCCCTCATGGAGGCGCTAGCGACGGAATCCGCTAAGCGTGCCCGTAATGGTGCCGGCGATAAAAGTCCCGGTCACTGCCCCGGTGAGGAAGTCGGCGGTCCCGCTTGCGTTTTGGGTTGCGCCACCGCTGCCGGCGTAATAGGTGAACGCGCCGGTAACCGGGTTGACCACTGTGAAGATGCAGGTGAAATTCGTCGGAGGACCCGTGCTGGGCACGTTTGCGCAGACGGCCGGGCCCGCTGTCGGAACGGTAATCCGCGTGACCGCCGACGGTGTCAATGAACTGACCAGGTCCCAAACACCGGCATAAGACGATGCTGTCAGTGCCATCGGCGTTTCGGGATCGACCGCACCGATGGTCAGTTTCGTCAACAACGCGTTACCGCCAGCGAGGTTCAGCCTGGCCGAGTTAGAAACGCCGTTTTTATTCTGGTAGCCAAAATAAACCTTTTCCGCACGCTCAACGAACACCCGCTGAAAGGTCAGCGGCCCGGTTTCGATGGGCAGGCCTGTGAATGTCATCACGCGGGCATCCCCCGGCTAGCGATGGCGTAGGTGCCGCTACCAACCAAATCGCAATTGCGTGTCGAGCCATCCGTTGAGCGTTGCTGGCAAGCGTAGTAATGCGCTACGTTCGGTGCGGCGAACGACACGCGCAGCGGCGTGTTGGTGGTGTACTAGGTCGTTTGAATGCCGCTGGTGGTTGCAGTGCCAACTATGCCGAGCGACAGCGACGTGGAACCCCAGTTGTCGTTGCGCGTACCACTTGAAACAGTCGCCGTCGTGGTCGGGCAAATATCGCCCGGTTGTTTTTGCCGGTTTCGCGGTTGTTGCAGAAGTTGTAGGTGTTGTTGCCTGCCGCATCGCGCACCGAGCTCAAGTTTTCACCATTCAAGCCGCAAGTAGCCCATGCCGTGCCGTTGAAGTGCAGGTCTGATTGGCGGGCTGGCGAGCCGCCGTTGTTCCAGGTCGCGACCGCAGCGCCGCCAACGGTGGTACCGCTGGCCTGGCGTTGGACATAACGGCGGTTGCTGGCGGAATCGACGGTGTTTTGCGCGCCCGTTGCTGTGAAGCCGCGCACGAACCAGTTGCCAATGCTGGTGAAGGTCAGTGTGCGCAGAGCGGCTGTGGCGAAAGGCGCTGGTTCCGGAGCCGGCGTGTCGATCTGGTTGTTGATGGCGACCAACGTTGCCACGGAAGTGCTGGTCAGGCCGGTGGCCGGGTCTGCGACGATGGCGTTGGCCGGCGTCAGCACCGCAGCAGTGATTGTGGATGGGGTGGTGGCCGAATTGAGTGCCACCTGAACCGCAGGGTCCAGCAGCACAATCATCACTTCCGGCAGAATTTCCAGCACCTTGTTCTGGATGATCTGGTTCAATTCCGCCGTTGTGACGACCGTTCCGTCAATGGCCGTGGTGCCGACTGTGCCGTTGAGGGCTGCCGACTGTTACTGCGTGACCAACACGACCATTCGGGCGACCATCGAAGCAGCGTCGCCTTCAGGCGTATTGTTTTTCGTGAAATCCTGGAATAGCGACACCGTGACGCCGGTCTGGCTTTGCACAGACGCGGCGGCCTCGGCGGTGCAAACGCCGGTGTTTGCCACCGTCGTTTGCACCAGTGTGGTCAGCGGGCTGACGACGGCGGTCTGATCGGCGGGTGCCGTCATGGTGAAGGCCGTGGTGACCGGGCCGGAGTAGGAATCGACCGCATCAGTGCCGACAACGGCGAGGATCGGGAATTTGCCGACATCGGCCGGAGGGACCTGCAGCACGACGTTGCCAGCGAACTCAGTTTTGCCAGCAGGCTCACCGGCGTCACAGGCGCCGTTTTTGTTTTTGTCCAGGCAAACCGTGGCGAACTGGATCGCGTCGTCGATCACGGTCACCGGAACGGCGGTTGTTTCGGCAGTGGGGGGGGGAGCGGGCACGGCGGGACTGCTTCCCACGCCACCGCCACCGCCACCGCAGCCGTAAACCGACAGCAGGCACAGGCCCGCTAACGCCAGCGC
>JAJAYS010000056.1 GCA_026786065.1 Polaromonas sp. | reverse complement strand
GCGTAGGCGTTAGCCAACAGATTTACAGTCTGCCCCCTTTAGCCACTCGGGCACCCATCCCTCAAGCGAACCTCGGATTATGCCATGATTTTGGGCCTAAAGGGCCTTTTTTGGCTCGGCGGCAAACGGCGCGCCCAGGCGCATCCAAGCCCACGTTGCGGCCAAATTCCGCCATAAAAAAAGATCATATTCGGCAATTAAGTCAATAAATACCAGCGCATCCAGCTCCCAATACCATAGCGTCTAAAACCGGATTGGCGGGCTCCCGGCATGGGCCAGAGCGGCTGAAAAATGATTGCAGCCGATGAAGGGCCGCGGCGGACGCAAGGCCGACAGCGGCGAAGGATGGTTGGCCAGCAAAACGCGGTGACGGCCGACGTCGATCAGCCCAATCTTGCTTTGGGCATGCGCACCCCAGAGCATGAAAACGACGGAGCGGTCCAATCCGGCGACCTGCCGGATCACTGCGTCCGTCAGAACTTCCCAGCCGCGCCCGGCATGGCTGGCCGGACGGCCGGCCTCGACGGTGAGGCAGGTGTTGAGCAGCAACACGCCCTGCGCGGCCCAGCGCACCAGGCTGCCTCCGGGTTCGGGAGAGATCGGCAGCGGCGTGCCGAGGTCGCGCCGCAATTCCTTGAAGATGTTGCGCAGCGACGGTGGCATCGGCAGGGCCGGCGCGACCGAAAATGCCAGCCCTTCGGCTTGGCCCGGGCCGTGGTACGGATCCTGGCCGAGGATCACGACGCGCACGCTCTCGGGCGGAGTTAGTGCCAGTGCGCGCAGCGGCTGCTGAGGAAAAACGACCAGGCCGTCAGCCAGGCGCTTACGCAGAAAATCGAGCAAAGTGCGCCCGTTTGGGCCGTCGAAAAACGTGTTGATGGCTGGACGCCAGCCCGGCGCCACCGGCCAATCGGACGGGTCCGCGCAAAACAGCCGATTGCTGGCGCCGCCCGCCGCTGGCGCCGCAGCGAAAGTGCCGCGCCCGTTCTGGCTGTGTATGCCGTCCATGCCGTCGAACAGCGACCGGTTCATAGGCAAGTCGCAGGCATCAGGCCTTGAACAGTTGTGCCAGCGCCAGCCCCGGCTCGTCGGCTCGCATGAAGGCTTCGCCGATAAGAAATGTGTTGACCTTGGCGGCGCGCAGCCGCTGAACATCGGCCGCTGTCGCAATGCCCGACTCGGTGACGAGAATCCGGTCCGCGGGCACGCGCCCCACCAGCGCCAGAGTAGTGTCCAGCGACACCTCAAAGGTTTTCAGGTTCCGGTTGTTGATGCCGATCAGCGGCGTCTTCAGCTTAAGCGCACGTTCCACTTCGGCATCGTCGTGGGCCTCGACCAGCACCGCCATGTCGAGCGAGAGGGCCAGTGCTTCGAGGTCCTTCATCTGCGCGTCGTCCAGACAAACGGCGATCAGCAAGATGGCGTCGGCGCCCATCACCCGCGATTCGTAGATTTGGTAGGCATCGACCATGAAGTCCTTGCGCAGAACCGGCAGGCCGCAGGACGCCCGCGCCTGCTTTAAATAATCGACGCTGCCCTGAAAAAAATCTCTGTCCGTCAGCACCGAAAGGCAGGCAGCGCTGAGCTTGCCGTCGCCTTCGGCATAGCTTTGCGCAATGTCGGCGGGAATGAAGTCGGCACGCAGCACCCCCTTGGACGGGCTGGCTTTTTTGACTTCGGCGATCACCGCCGACTGGCCACCTGCGACTTTGGCGCGCAGCGCGCCAACAAAGTCGCGGGTCAGAATGCGCGATTCGGCATCCGCCCGCATCGCGGCGAGCGGTTTGAGCGTTTGCGCTGCGGTGATTTCTTTGCGCTTGACAGCGACAATTTGGGTCAGGATATCGGACATGGTTTCTCGGTGTGGGCTGGCCGACTATTGTCGCCGTGGCGTGGGTCAGGCGAGCGGCACTTGGGCGGACAGCGCGCGTAACTGCGCCAGCTTTCCCCTCGCCGCGCCCGATTCGATCGCCTGGCGCGCCAGCACGATGCCCTGCTGCATCGAAGCGGCCAGGTTCGCCGCATACAAAGCCGCACCCGCGTTCAGCACCACGATGTCGCGCGCTGCTCCGGGCTGGTTGTCCAGCACGCCGAGCAGCATGGCTTTCGATTGCCCGGCGGTTTCGACCCGAAGCGTCCGGTTGCTGGCCATCGGCAGGCCGAAATCTTCCGGATGGATTTCGTATTCGGTGATCTCACCGTGCTTTAGCTCGCCTACCAGCGTGCCCGCGCCCAGGCTGATCTCGTCCATGCCGTCTTTGCCGAACACCACCAGCGCATGCTCGGCGCCAAGCCGCTGCAGGGCACGAATCTGGATGCCGACCAGATCGGCGTGGAACACGCCCATCAGGATGTTCGGCGCGCCAGCCGGGTTGGTCAGCGGGCCGAGGATGTTGAAGATCGTGCGCACGCCGAGTTCCCTACGCACCGGCGCGACGTTTTTCATCGCCGGATGGTGATTCGGCGCAAACATGAAGCCGATGCCGACTTCGGCGATGCAGCGCGCAATCGACTCGGGGGGCAGGTTGATGTTGATGCCCAGCGACTCCAGCACGTCTGCACTGCCCGATTTGCTGCTGACGCTGCGCCCGCCGTGTTTGCTGACACGCGCACCGGCCGCAGCGGCGACGAACATCGAGCAGGTCGAAATGTTGAAGGTGTGCGAGCCATCGCCGCCGGTGCCGACGATATCGACCAGATGGGTCTTGTCGGCCACCTCGACCTTGGTCGAAAACTCGCGCATCACCTGCGCGGCGGCGGTGATCTCGCCTATGGTTTCCTTCTTTACGCGCAGGCCGGTGATCAGCGAAGCCATCATCACCGGCGACATCTCGCCGCCCATGATGAGCCGCATGATGTGCAGCATTTCGTCATGAAAAATCTCGCGGTGTTCGATGACGCGCTGCAGCGCTTCCTGCGGGGTGATCTGGTGTCGGTCGGGCATGGAGAAATCCTCGAATTCGTCTTGACGGGTTGGGGCGCGCAGGCTCAGCGTGAGGGATGGCCGGAGAGCGCAAGCCGTATGCCGAAGCCGACGAACATCAGACCCGCAGCCCGCTCCAGCCAATGCAGGCCGGCCCGAACGGCGACCAGGCGGGACGCCATCCAGGCTGCAGCGAGCGCCCAGCCGACATTGACGCACAGGCCGTTAAAGTTGAACAGCAAACCGAGCAGCAAAAACGCCAGCGGCTTGTTCGCCATGTCGGGCGCGATGAACTGCGGCACGAAGGCCAGAAAAAACAGCGCCACCTTCGGGTTCAGCACATTCGTCCAGAAACCCTGAAAAAATACAGCCTTCAGGCCGTTAGCCCAATTTTTACGGTCACAAGCAGCTATTGAATTCGTAGCGACAACCGGCATTGAACCGGCCCCCGCGCGGCGCTGCAGCATCAAACCCAGGCCAACGTAGATCAGGTAGGCTGCGCCCAGCCATTTGAGCGCGGCGAAGGCGCTGCCGGACGCCGTCAGCAACGCCCCGACGCCCAGCGCCGCCGCAACGATGTGAACAAAACAGCCGGCCGTGATACCCAGCGCCGCCACCATGCCGGCGCGGGCTCCGGAACGCAGCGCATTCGTCACGATGTACAGCACGTCGGGGCCGGGTGTGAGGTTTAGCAGCAGGCCAGCCGCGATGAAAAGCAGGAGTTGGCTGGTGTCCATGAACGGCGTGTCGAATGCGGCGGTCAGGCCTTGAAAAACGCGCGCAGGGCCGCAATGGCGCGGTCAATGCCCTGCGCATCGACATCCAGGTGGGTGACGAAGCGCAGCCGGTACAGGCCAGTCGACTGGATGCCGTGGCCGGCCAAATGCTGCAGCAACGCGGCCGATTGGTTTCTGGCCGCGCCGGTCAGATCGACAAACAGGATGTTTGTCTGCGGTGCTTCGACGCGCAAGCCTTCGATGCCCGCCAAGCCATCGGCCAGCCGCCGCGCCAACGCGTGGTCGTCGGCCAGCCGGTCGATGTGGTGGTCCAGCGCGTGCAAGGCAGCGGCAGCCAGCATGCCGCCCTGGCGCATGCCGCCACCGGCCATTTTTCGGATGCGGTGGGCGCGTGCGATGAATTCTTGGGTGCCGCACAGCACCGAGCCGACCGGTGCGCCCAAACCCTTGCTGAAGCAGACAGAGACGCTGTCGAAGCACTGCGCGATGCGCCGCGCTTCAACCATAGCGCCCCCACGCTCGCTCACTGCGTGTAGCCCGCTTCCCGCAGAAGGGGCGGCAGGGGATGTGACCCCCACGCTTGCCACTGCGTGTGCTGCGCTGCCCCCCGAGGGGGCTGGCCTGCCTTGGGGCGGCCCGGCGACAGGGGATGTGGCCCCCACGCTTGCCACTGCGTGTGCTGCGCTGCCCCCCGAGGGGGCTGGCCTGCCTTGGGGCGGCCCGGCGACAGGCCGGTCATCGTTGCTGGCGGCTCGCAGTGGGGCGGCTTGCGCCACCGCGGCGTTGAAAAGGCGGGCGCCGTCGAGGTGGCGCATCAAGCCTTTTTCTTTGGCCAGCCGGGTCGCCTGCTGCACATAGTCGAACGGCAGCAGCTTGCCGCCCAGGGTGTTTTCTAGGGCGAGCAGCCGGGTGCGCGCGAAGTGCGCGTCATCTGGCTTGATGGCGGCTTCGATCTCGTCGAGCGCCAGCGTGCCGTCAGGCTGGTGATTCAGCGGCTGCGGCTGCACGCTGCCGAACACCGCCGCGCCGCCGCCCTCCCAGCGGTAGCAATGCGCCTGCTGGCCGACGATGTATTCGTCGCCGCGCTGGCAATGCGCCAGGATGGCGCACAGGTTGCTCTGCGTGCCGGTGGGCACGAAGAGCGCCGCCTCGAAGCCAAGCAGTGCAGCGATTTTTTGCTGTAGCGCATTGACGCTCGGGTCGTCGCCAAACACGTCGTCGCCAAGCGGCGCGGCGTGCATCGCGGCCAGCATGGCTGGCGTCGGCCGGGTCACGGTGTCGCTGCGCAGATCGACTATCTTTTTAGTCATTTTAGGCTATAACCCAATAAATACGGGCGTTAAAAGCTATCATAAATATAGCAAATGTCGGCCCGTCAGCCGCACTGCCGCATGAAGTTCCTGAGCAGAGCGTGGCCATGCTCGGTCAGGATGGACTCTGGGTGGAACTGCACGCCCTGAATCGGCAGCGTCTGGTGGCGCACGCCCATGATCTCGCCGTCGTCGGTGCGCGCCGTGACCTCCAGCACCTCAGGGCAGCTCGACGGTTCAATCGCCAGCGAGTGGTAGCGGTTCACGGTGAACTGAGCCGGCAGGTCGGCGAACACGCCCTGCTGCGTGGTGCTGATGAGGCTGGTCTTGCCGTGCATCAGTTGCTGCGCCCGCACGATGCGGCCGCCGAACGCCGCGCCTATGGCCTGATGCCCGAGGCACACTCCCAAAATCGGCAACTTGCCTGCGAAGTGCTGAATCGCCGGCACGGAAATGCCGGCCTCGGCAGGCGAACACGGACCGGGCGAAATAACCAGCGCGTCGGGCAGGTAGGCGGCGATGCCTTCGAGCGTGATCTGGTCGTTGCGCACCGTGCGCACGTCGGCCCCCAGCTCGCCGAAGTACTGCACCAGGTTGTAGGTGAAGCTGTCGTAGTTGTCGATCATCAGCAGCCGCATTTTTGTGCTCATGATTTACTCCAGGCCTTCTTCAACCAGCTCGGCGGCGCGCAGCAGCGCCCGCGCCTTGGCCTCGGTTTCTTTCCACTCCAGCTCGGGCACCGAATCGGCGACCACGCCAGCCGCCGCCTGCACATACAGCGTCTGGTTCTTGATGATGCCGGTGCGGATGGTGATGGCGACGTCCATGTCGCCCGAATAACTGAGGTAGCCGCAGGCGCCGCCGTAGAGGCCGCGCTTGGTCGGCTCGAACTGGTCGATCAGCTCCATCGCATGCACCTTGGGCGCGCCGGTCAGCGTGCCGGCCGGAAAGGTGGCCTTCAGAACGTCCATGCCGGTGATGCCGTCCTGCAGCAGGCCCTCGACGTTGCTGACGATGTGCATCACATGGCTGTAGCGCTCGACCGCAAACGCCTCGGTGACCTTGACGCTGCCGGTTTTGGCGATGCGGCCGATGTCGTTGCGGGCCAGGTCGATCAGCATCACGTGCTCGGCGCGCTCTTTCGGATCACTTAGCAATTCCTGCTCCAGCGCCTTGTCGGCCTCTGGCGTGGCGGCACGCAGCCGGGTGCCAGCCAGCGGCCGGATGGTGATTTTCTGGTCGAATCCGGCGCCTGCGCTTGCCACTGGAGTGGCCCCGCTGTCCACCAAGGGGGCGTCCGAGTCCTGAGCCGGCCCGGCAACGCGGGCCACTTTTTCCTGGCGCACCAGAATTTCGGGCGACGCGCCGACGACCTGGAAGTCGCCGAAGTCGTAGTAATACATGTAGGGCGAAGGGTTCAGCGCCCGCAAAGCGCGGTACAGCGACAGCGGCGATGCGGTGTAACGCTTTTTGATTCGCTGACCGATCTGCACCTGCATGAAGTCGCCGCCTTCAATCAATTTTTTGGCGCGCTCGACCGCTGCGATGTAGTCGGCCTTGGCGAATTCGCGCTCGGTCGGCTGGGCCGGTGATGGCCTGACCTGCGGCGCGACGACCGGTTGCTGCAGCCTGGCCTTCAGCTCCTGAAGCCGCAGCGTGGGCCCCGCCGAATCGCCCGGCCCCGCCGGGGGGGGGTTGACGGTCAGGGAGAGCTTTGCGGGCCAGTTTTGGGTTGCCCCCCGCGCCGCGCCCAGTTGGCGCAGGGTTTT
>JAJAYS010000055.1 GCA_026786065.1 Polaromonas sp. | reverse complement strand
CTTGTGAGGTCATCACCAAAATACGCCAAGCGCGTCAGCGCTTGCGGTGTTTGCGGCCATTAGACGAAAGAAAAAATGTTATCGAGAACCGCTGACCATTTGTTCTGGATGTCGCGCTACACCGAGCGGGCTGGCGACATGCCGAAGGCATTCGCGGGGATGACTCATCAATTGCGCGAAGCGCTTGTGAGGTCATCACCAAAATACGCCAAGCGCGTCAGCGCTTGCGGTGTTTGCGGCCATTAGACGAAAGAAAAAATGTTATCGAGAACCGCTGACCATTTGTTCTGGATGTCGCGCTACACCGAGCGGGCCGAAAACACCGCCCGCATGCTTGACGTCAACTACCAGACTTCGCTGTTGCCGCAGTCGGACACTGTGGCCCTGAGCGGCTGGAACGGGCTGCTGAGCATCAGCGAATTGAGGCCGGCTTACATGGCGCGCTACGGCGAGCAGGTACAGCCGCGCGAGGTGATGGACTTCATGGTGCGCGACGAGAAAAACTCGTCGAGCATCGTCTCGTGCCTGAAAAATGCCAGAGAGAACGCGCGTGCAGTGCGCGGCACCCTCACCACGGAAGTCTGGGAGACCCAGAACCAGACTTATCTCGAAGTGATGCGCATGCTGCGCAACGGCGAATTCGAGCGCGACCCCGGCCAGTTTTTCGAATGGGTGAAGTTCCGCTCGCACCTGTCGCGGGGCGTGACGCTGGGCACCATGCTGCAGGACGAAGCGTTGCACTTCCTTCGAATCGGCACCTTTTTAGAGCGCGCCGACAACACCGCGCGTCTGGTTGATGTGAAGTTCCATTCGTTTCAGGGCGACTTCCTGGGGCCCCCCAGCGAAGAAAACAACGAATACGATTTCTATCACTGGAGCGCGATCTTGCGCAGCGTCTCGGGCTTCGAGGTGTACCGCAAGGTCTATCGCGACGTCATCAAGCCCGGGCGCGTGGCCGAACTACTGATCCTGCGGGACGACATGCCGCGCTCGCTGCTGGCCTGCCTGAACGAGGTCATGCGCAATCTGGCGCTGGTCAGCAGCGACCCGGCCAGCGAATCCCGGAGGCGCGCCGGCAAGCTGGGAGCCGACCTGAAATACGCCCGCATCGACGAGATTCTGGCGACCGGCCTGCACGCCTTTCTGACGCAGTTTCTGGATCGGGTCAACGAGCTGGGCGCGCACATCAGCCGGGAGTTTCTGGTTCCGGCGACAAGTTGACTGAGCCCCCACGGTCGTTCACTTCGTGTAATTCCCTGCCCCCCGAGGGGGCCGCTGCGCCTGCAGCCCGGCAAAGCCGGTTCTGCGGCCCCTGCTTGAAGGGAAACTCCCACGATCGCTTGGTTTGCGTTGCTTCTTGCCCCGACATGACTGTAAATTGATGAAGCTGCACATCACCCACACCACGGACTACCGCTACAGCGAGCCGCTGCGCTACGCGCTGCAGGTGCTGTGGCTCAGGCCGCAGTCGGGGCCGGGGCAGACGGTGAACTACTGGAGTGTCGGCGCCCCCGAAAAACTGTTTGCCCAGCGCGACGCGTTTGGCAACGAGATGGCCTCTTATTCGTTCGTCGGCAGCGTTGCCGGCAACGTGCGCTGGAGCCTGGTCAATGCGGCCGGCGAGGTTGACACCCATGGCGTTGCGACCTTTGTCGATGCCGATTCGATGCCGCACCCCGAGTTCTTTCTTCGGCCGACCGTGCTGGCGGCGCCGCATGCCGAGCTGGCCGCCTTCGGCCGCACCTTCGTCGCCGGCCCGAACCGGTCGAAAGCCGTCGATCTGAATGCGCTGCTGGCCCTTAGCGCAGGCGTTGCAGGCGCAGTCAGCTATGAAAAAAATAGCACCTCGGTGACCACGACGGCGCTCGAAGCGTTTCGCGCCGGTGCCGGCGTGTGCCAGGACCAGGCCCACGTGATGGTCGCCATCTGTCGCAGCCTGGGAATCGCCGCGCGCTACGTCAGCGGCTATTTTTACGCCGCCAACGAGCCCGATCTGGCCAGCCACGCCTGGGTCGAAGTCTGTCTCGACGTGCAGGCCAGGGCCTGGGTCAGCATCGACGTCACGCACCATTGCCTGATCGACGAGCGCCATGTGCGTGTCGCCGTCGGCACCGACTACAACGCTTGCCCGCCGATCAAGGGGGTGCGGCGCGGTGGTGGACAGGAGTCGATGACGGTGAAGATCGGCATCAAACCGGTTTGACCAGCAGTGGGCAAGGGCGGAGGTTCGTCCTGCATTGACCGCTGCCGCAGTCCGGGCAGTATCCGCGTCGTCACTCCGTGGTGACAACAACAACGTAGACAACAGATGATGCACACATTGACCCGCCGCGCCGGCCTGGTAGGCGCTTCATTGCTTCTCGCGGCCTGCGCGGTCATGCCGGGTGCGTCCGGCTGGACCACGCTGGTGGACGGCGCCAAGGGGCTGGAGAATTTCGACCAGATCGGCGAAGCCAACTGGCGCGCCGAAGAGGGCGCGATCGTCGCCGACAAAGCCAAGGGCAGCAGCTTTCTGGTGTCCAGGCAAAGCTACAGGGACTTCGAACTGCGGGCCGAGTTCTGGGCCGACCACCACACCAACACCGGCATCTTCGTTCGGGCTTCTGACCCGACGCTGGTGACCGCCGCCAACTCCTGCGAAGTCAATATTTACGATCGGCGCCCCGACCCGCTCTACGGCACTGGCGCCATCGTCGATTTAGCCAAGGTTTCGCCCTTGCCCTAGGTCGCTACCGCGCGTGGCATCAGCGTTGTGGTGGTGTTGAACGGCGTGCAGACCGTTCACATGAACGACAGCAAATTCGCCAGCGGACCGGTGGCACTGCAATGCGCCAACGGCCCGAAAGATGCCCCCGGCGGCGCGATCAAGTGGCGCAAGGTCCAGATCATGGCCTTGTGAGCCTTTGCAAACTATCCGGGCCTGCCGGCTGGCCGGCCGCACCGCGTCAGCGCCGGGGCTCGCGCAGCCGGACTTCCAGAATTGCGAATTCCATCGCCTCGAAGTAGGTTTTGGCGTCGTTCAGCGCCAAATGAAGCAGGATGCGGGTCGCGTGCGCCTTGACGACGCGGTGTAGCAGCATGCCGACCAGCACCAAAGGCAGGCCAAACCACACATAGCCAGACAGCGCCAGCGCCGCACCTATGCCCAGCAGCGGCAGCGAAATGCCGACGACGAACAGCCGATGTTTGACGTAGCGCTGCGCGCGCTCGGGGTTGACGATCAGCTCGAAGCGCCCGGCCGGCACGCCGGAGCGAAATTCGTCGTGCGGCAGCAGCAGATGTGGCGCAGCCTGGTCGCTTTGGGGCGCAGGCTGGGCAGGCTTTGTGGCAGAAGAATGCATCATGGATACAGAAAGAGAAAGCGTGACAGGGACAGGGACAGGGACAGGGACAGGTACAGCAGTAGGCACTTCGGTGGAATCGGCACCCTGATTACGGCAAAATCACTTTTGGATTGCCGCCCAAGGCAGCAGAGCCTGTGAATCGCCTCCGGCTGCCCATCGATCCGCAGAACCCCCCGATTGTGCAAGCATCCAAGGAACGCCCATGTCTGCCGTTTTACAGCCGGTGTCGCCGCCAGCGCACCACGCATCGCCTACCCACTTCGACCCGGCCAGCCAGCCGCGCGAATCAATCTACCAACCCGAGCAGGCTGGCCTGATCTTCCCGGTAGTGCCGGTGTTTGCCAGCCTGGCCGACCAGCGCCAGCACCTGAAGGAGCGGCTGGTCGGCGCCTGCCGGGCGTTTGCGCTGCAGGGCTTCGATTACGGCTTTGCCGGCCACCTGACGGTGCGCGACCCCGAGCGTCCGCATCTGTACTGGACCAATCCGATGGCGGTGCATTTCTCGCAGGTCCGGGTGTCCAACCTGATCCTGGCCGATCACAACGGACAGGTCGTCCAAGGCCGGCACGCCATCAACCGGGCCGGTTTTGTCCTGCATGCGGCGGTACACGAACAGCATCCCGACATCGTCGCGATGTGCCATGCGCACACGGTGCATGGCGTGGCGTTTGCCTCGCTGGGCAAAAAGCTCGAACCCATCACGCAGGACGCGGCGGCGTTTTTTGAAGACCATGTGGTGATCGGCGACGAGGCCGGGCAGGTATCGGTGGAGGTGCAGGCCGGCCACAAGATTGCCAACGCGTTTCGTGGCGTCAAGGCCGCGATCCACCAGAACCACGGCCTGATTACCGCCAGCCGCCACAGCATCGAGGCTGCGGCGTTCTGGTTTATTGCGCTGGAGCGCTGCTGCCAGCAGCAACTGGCCATCGATGCGACCGGTCTGGCGCCGCGCTTGGTGCCGCCCGAGCGGGCGCGCTACAGCCGCGAGCATGTCGGCAGCGAATACATCGGCTGGCTGCATTTCCAGCCGATCTGGTCGCAGCTCGTGGCCACGCAGCCCGACATGTTCGACTAACTTCCACCCAGCCTCTCGCGCCCGTCTGCGTGATGCGCAAGAGGGCGACCTTCGTTTGCGAATGAGTTCTCTGCATTTTTATCGCGACCTGCCCGAAGTGCCTTCGTTAGAGCAGGCCGTCGAAGCGGCAGGGCACCGCGAGGTGCCGGCCGACTGGTGGGTGGTGATTGCCGACCTGATCGGCTCCAGCGAAGCCATTGCCGCGGGTGGCTACAAGGACGTCAACACCGTCGGCGTGGCCTGCATTGCGGCAGTGCTCAATGTGGACCGCACGGTCGCCATGCCGTTTGTGTTTGGCGGTGACGGCGCCACCTTGGCGGTGCCGGGCGCGCTGCGCGAGCCGGTGATGGCGGCGCTCAGGCAGGCGCAGCGCATGGCGCGGGAAGGCTTCGGCATGCGGCTGCGCGTCGGGTTGGTGCCGGTTTCAGATTTGCTGGCGCGCGACCTGTGGGTGCGCGTCGCCAGGGTCAGGCTGTCGCCACAGATGCAGCAATCGGCCTTCTCCGGTCGCGGCTGGAACGAAGCCGAGCGGCTGGTGAAGGATGCGCAGGCCAACGGGGTGGTTCGCGTCGAAGAGCACGACGGACCCTGCGAGGGCAGCTTCGAGGGCTTCGAATGCCGCTGGGACAGCGTTCCGAGCTTTCAGGATCACAAGCTGGCGATCCTGGTTGCCGCCTTGTCGGGCGGGCCGACCAGCGGACTGCAAACCTACCGGGACGTGCTCGGCCTCATCGCGCGAATTTACGGCGAGGTGGCGCGCTATCACCCCTTGCAGGCGCAGGCAATGCGCCTTTCTTTCAATCCCGCGAAACTGAGCCACGAATGGCGGGTCCGATCCGGCCACCTTGGGGTTGGGGCAAGGCTGGGTTACTTTTTGCAGATGGTGTTGCAAAGCCTGGCAGGCACGTATCTGTTTGCTGCCAAAAAAGACACCAAGACGACGGGCTGGAGCCGCTACATCGGCGACATGGTGGACAACTCCGACTTCCGAAAGTTCGACGGCATGCTGCGCATGGTGATCGATGGCAGTGAGGCGCAGTACCAGGCGCTGCGGGCTGGCCTTGACGACCTGCACCGGGCCGGGCGGCTGGTCTATGGCCTGCATCCGTCGCGCGAGGCCTTGCTGACCTGCATCGTCTTTGCGCACGATGGCAACCATCTGCATTTTGTCGATGGCAGCGACGGCGGCTACGCGCTGGCGGCGCGCGCGATGAAGCGGCAATTGCAGGCGCTGCGCGGCTGACAGGCAAGACAGCGCGCGGCATGGGTTGGGTCAAGGCCTTCAGCCTTGCCCAGACCGTCCCCGCCGATAATGACCCATGACCGAATCCCAGTCCTCCGGGCAGACATCTGCCGTGTCGCCGTTAGTCCGGCGTGCCGCACCGCCCGATGCCGGCGAGGCGCTGAGATTGGTCGGCTCGCCCGAGCGACTTAAAGCGGTGGAGCAGTCCGGACTGCTCAACAGCGGACCGGAGGAGGCCTTCGATGCACTTACGCGACTGGCAGCCCGCCTGCTTCAGGTGCCAGTCAGTTTCGTATCGATCGTCGACGTACATCGGGACTACGTCAAAAGCCAGTTCGGTTTTCCGGAAGTGATCGCCGCAGCCCGGGAGCTGACCGGCCAGAGCTTTTGCCATTTCGCCCTGGCCAGCGACGAGTTGCTGGTGATCGACGACACCCACAGCAACCCGGTCTGGCAGGCCGTACCTGCGGTGACTTCGCTGGGGGTGCGGGCCTATGTCGGCGTGCCACTTAGGCTGTACGGCCATGTGTTGGGCACTTTTTGCGTGGCGGATATGCGGCCGCGGCAATGGAGCGAGCATGAGCTCGAAGTGATGCGGGAGCTTGGCTTGTCTGCCCGGCGCGAGTTGGAGCTTCGCGCATCGCTGCAGGCCGCCCGCGACGAAGCCGACAACGCGCGCGGGCTGGCCCGTGCCCGCGAAGAAATGGTGGCCGTTGTGGCGCACGATCTGCGCACGCCGCTGCAGATCCTGCAGTTGAGCGCGGCATTGCTCCAGCGCGACCCGAACTCGACTCAACAGGCTTTGGTTGGACGCATTGCCACCGCCGTTGCTGCTTTGAGCGAGATGGCCAACAGCCTGCTGGCTGCCAGCTCGGTGGTTCCGGCTGCCGACGCACGATTGCGGCCATGCACGGCTGCGGCGCTGCTGATCGATGCGGTGGACATGATGGCGCCGATTGCCGAGCGCGCGGACATTGCGCTCGCAGTAGGCGAACTCGCCGGTAGTAGCGTGATGGTGGACTACGCCCAGATGCTGCGCGCGCTGGGCAACCTGATCGGCAACGCGATCAAGTATTCCCCAGCCGGCAGCCGGGTCACGCTCTCGGCGCGCAACGACGCGGTGGATGTCGCCATCAGCGTGACCGACACCGGGCGCGGCATGACGGCCCAGGAGCAGGGCCAGGCGTTCAACAAAGGCTGGCAGGGCACCGATGGCATGGTCCGTGGCGACGGCGCCGGGCTGGGCTTGTCCATCGTCAAAAAGCTGATCGAGGCGCACCGGGGACGGGTCGAGCTGGCCAGCGAGCCTGGCGTTGGCACGGTGATGACGATTTTTTTGCCGCGCCATTAGGCCCCACGGTGCATCGTCGCTGCCGCAGCGGCGCCGCTGCGGTCCGCGCCGCGTCCGGCATCTGGATGCCCAGACCGCAACGCCGCTGACAAACGCTGTCTTTCAAGAAAAAACCAGTCGCGCAATTGGGCGCGGTCCGTAAACTGCGGTGGGGTGTTGCAGGACGGCGGGCGCAGCAGACGCGTTTGTTTGTTCCGGCGAGCCTGCGGCGCGCCAACGGGTGCTTCTTTTCCAGCCGGGGATGCACCTGCTTCGCAGACGGCTCCAACCAGAATGAAAAGAAAATCATGAGACCGATCCGCTCTGCCTTTGTGCTGCTTTCACTTGCCCTGCCGCTGCTTGCCAGTGCGCAATGGCGACCGCCGACCGAAGCCCAACGCTGCCCGTCGAAATGGGGCGCGGGCGATGAACGCGGCTCCGGCAACCACATGAAGAACCCCGAAACACTGCTGCGCGGTGCGCGCCTGATCAAGACCGGCGAGGTCATCGAACTCGGCCATGTGCTTGGTCCTGGAATGCCGTTTTTCGGACCGCGCTTGCTGAACATGATCACCAAGCGCACCTTCATGAATCCGGGAGCCAATGCGCGCGGCAGCAATGAAGAAATCATGACCGGCGAGTTCGGCCAGGTTGGCACCCAGTTCGATGGTTTTTCGCACCAGACGCATGGCGAGTCGCTGTACAACTGCTTCAAGCAGGCCGACATCAGCACCCGCTCGGGCTTCACCAAGCTGGGCATCGAAAAAGTCGGCATGTTGTTCGCGCGTGGCGTGCTGCTTGACGTGGCAGGATTCAAGGGCGTCGAGATTCTGGGCGACACCTATGAAATCACGGTGGCGGATCTGGAAGGAACGCTCGCCAAACAGGCTGTGAAGATCAATCCGGGCGACGCCATCATCATCAACACCGGCTGGGGCCGTCTCTACGGCAAGGACAACGCCCGCTTCGTCAAATCGACCCCGGGCGTCGGCACGGCGGCAGCCGAGTGGCTGGTCAAGCAAGACCCGCTGCTGGTTGGTTCGGACAATTGGCCGATTGAGGTCTCGCCCAACCCCGACAAGGACCTGAGCCTTCCGGTACACCAGATCTTTCTGGTCGTGGCCGGCGTCCACCTGTTAGAGAACATGAAGCTCGACGAGCTGGTCGCCAAGAAGGCCTACGAGTTTGCTTTCACTATGCAGCCGCTCAAATTGCAGGGAGCCTCGGGCTCAACAGTCGCGCCTGCGGCCATTCGCTGACCGGCGCCGCTTGGTCAATTTCTAATTCAATCCGATTGTCATTGCGGCCCCCGAGCCGCAATCCACGGTCGCGATGGGGAGGAAGTCATGGAGCCATGGAGCCACAGAGCCCCCGGATCGCAGTCCTGGGCAGGCTCCTCAGGTCCGGCATGACAGCATTACTGAAACGGAAACGAAAACAGAAATGGAATTACGGATACAACCCGCGCAGCTCGCGGGTGTGCAGGATG
>JAJAYS010000054.1 GCA_026786065.1 Polaromonas sp. | reverse complement strand
CCCTGGCGGAACGCCTGACCGGGGGCCGTTATGTTGATGTGAACATCCGGCGCGACGACGCAGCGCGTTTCGGCATGAACATCGCCGACGTGCAGTCGGTCGTCAGCACGGCCGTGGGCGGAGAAAACTTGGGTGGCGCCAGCGGCGAGGTGGTCATTGGGCTGCAACGCTTTCCGATCAATGTGCGCTACCCGCGCGAAATGCGCGATTCGCTCGAAAAACTGCGCAGCCTGCCCATCGTGAATCAGCGCGGTGCGCGCCTGGTGCTGTCGGACGTGGCCGACATCCGCATCACCGACGGGCCGCCGATGTTGCGCAGCGAAAACGCACGCCTCTCCGGCTGGGTCTATGTGGATATTCGCGGCCGCGACCTGCGCTCTGCCGTGAAAGACATGCAGGCCGCGGTGGCGGCCCAGGTCACACTGCCGCCCGGCTATTCAATCTCGTGGTCGGGGCAGTTCGAGTTTCTGGAGCGCGCGACAGCCAAACTCAAGATCGTCGTCCCCTTCACCCTGCTGATCATTTTTGTGCTGCTGTACCTGACCTTCAAACGTTTCGACGATGCGTTTTTAATCATGGCGACCCTGCCTTTTGCGTTGATAGGCGGCATCTGGCTGCTTTACCTGCTGAGCTACAACCTGTCGGTGGCCGGTGCGGTGGGCTTCATCGCGCTGGCGGGGGTGTCGGCCGAATTTGGCGTGATCATGCTGCTGTACCTCAAGCAGGCGTGGGACAAACGCACCGAAAGTGGCAAGACGTCAACCAGCGACCTGATCGAGGCAATTCGCGAAGGGGCGGTGCTCAGGGTCCGGCCCAAGGCGATGACGGTGGCGGTGATTCTGGGAGGCCTGTTCCCGATCATGTGGGGCACGGGCACCGGCTCCGAGGTGATGCAGCGCATTGCCGCGCCGATGGTCGGCGGCATGATCACCGCACCGCTGCTCTCGATGTTCGTGATTCCGGCAGCGTACCTGCTGATGCACCGACGCGACGCTCGACGCTAACTCAATCGCCCGTCACTCGCTATTATTTTCATAGCTGCTTGCGCCCTTTTTATAAGGGCTACAGCTCGAATTGTTTTTAGAAACCGGTGTTTCGGCGCCTGCGGTGAGGCCCATGCTAAGGTGCGCGCATGTCAAAAACCATCCGCTACACCCTGGTTTCACTGCGCGAACTGCTGATCTCGTTTGGCCCTTTTTTGCTGCTGGCAATCGGCCTGCTCGGCCTGGCTTACTGGTGGCTGGACCCGAACCCGCCGCAGCGCGTGACGCTGGCCACCGGCCCGGCGCAAAGCGCTTACGAGGAGTTCGGCAAACGCTACGCCAAGGTGCTGGCGGCCGAAGGCATCGAGGTCGTGCTGCAACCGTCTGAGGGCTCCGCCGCCAATCTGCAACTGCTGCGGGACGGCAAAGTCGATCTCGGCTTTGTCCAGGGCGGCACCAGCAGCTACACCGAGGACGACGAGAAAGCCCTCACCTCGCTCGGCAGCCTGTTCGTAGAACCACTGTGGCTGTTTTACCGCCCCGCCGCCGCCACGAAGCCCAAGCGCAAAGCCGGTCCGCCGGCAGAAGACCCGACGCTGACCGGGTTGACCGAACTCAAAGGGCTGCGCGTCAACGTCGGCCCGCCTGGGAGCGGAGTGCCGGCGCTGATGAACAAGCTGTTTGAAAGCAACCGCATGGACCCCGGCAGTGTCCGGCTGTCCAGGCTGGAGGCGACGCCAGCCACGATGGCCTTTCTGGCCGGCCAGCTCGATGCCCTTGTTTTCGTTTCGGCCCCTGAATCGCTGATGGTGCAAATGCTGCTGCAGACACCGGGCATCAAGCTGATGAATTTTGCGCAGGCCGAAGCCTATTCAAAGCGCTTTGCCTTTTTGAGCACCACCCGGCTGCCGCGCGGCGTGGTGGATCTGGCCGGCAACATTCCGCCCGACGATGTGCGGCTGGTGGCTCCGACGACCTCGCTGCTCGCCCGCAGCCAGACGCACCCGGCGCTGATCCAGCTTTTTGCGCAGGCCGGCAACGGCATGTTCGGTACGGCCGGCTGGTTCCGCAGCGCCCGCGAATTTCCGAACCGCGACAACAGCGAGTTGCCGATCTCCGAGGAAGCCGAACGGGCCATCAAGAACGACGCGCCGCTGCTGCAGCGCTACCTGCCGTTCTGGGTCGCCAACCTGGTGGAGCGGATGTGGCTGGCGATGGGCATTATTTTGGCGATCATGCTGCCCCTGTCGCGCATCCTGCCGCCGCTCTACGCTTTTCGGGTGCGCTCGCGCATTTTTCGCTGGTACGGGCAGTTGCGCCACATCGAAGACCGGGTCTCCAGCAGCAACCCGGACGACAACCAGGCGCTGCTAGACGAACTCGATCAACTTGAAAACCGGGCCGAGAAAATTGCCGTGCCGCTGTCTTACACCGACGAGCTGTATGCGCTGCGCAGCAACATCCACCTCGTCAGAAACAAGCTGACACGGGTGTGACGTCCGCAGGTGCCGGGGGCCGCTGTCTCGCTCGCCGACAATGCGGCATCCAAGCCAAAATGACGCCCATGACTCCCAATGCCCACGAAGCAAACCCGACCGCGCCCGAACCGGTCGCCGCAGAAGCAGCACCCCAAGCCCACGGCGCTCCTGAAACCGAACAGAACAACACACTGGCCGAATCGACTCCCAAGATCAACCGCACCAACGGCATACAGCCGGTGCTTGAAAAACTTTTTGCGCTGTATCCGCATCTTTTCGGCGCGCAGTTTTTGCCGCTGAAGCTCGGCATCTTTCAGGAACTTCTGGCTCGCCACCCGGAAGATTTCAAGCGCGACACGCTGAAAGCCGCGCTCGGCATGCATACGCGGTCCACCCGCTATCTGCAAAGCGTGGCCGCCGGCAACCTGCGCCACGACCTCGACGGCGCAGCGGGCGAGCCGGTGGCACCCGAGCATGTGTACCTGTCGCTGCTGGAGCTGTTCCGGCGGCGGCAAGCCCGTTCACGGGACGACCTGCGGCCGAAGTTTCGCGCGCAACTCGCTGCCGCGTTCGACGCATCCGGTCTGAGCCGACAGGACTATCTGGCGCGGGTGCAGACCAGCGATGCCGAGGCGACGCGCCTGCTCGACGAAGCGCTCGCCGAACATGGTGAAAAGGCTGCGCGCCTCGACGCGCTGCTTCGCGCCTACGACACGAGCGGCAAGTCCGCCGAGGAGTTTGCCGACGTGTACGGCCTGAACCTGAAAGACGTCAAGGCGTCTCTGGCGCAGCGCCAGCGCGTGGCACCGCTGGCCGCAGGCGCCTGACTGCTGGCCCGTCACCGCAGCAAACGCTCAGATCGCAACAGCCATCACGCTACGCCGCAAACGAAAGCTGCGATGTCATGCGGCGGCTTTCGGAAGCTTGCCAAACCGCTTATAGGGCTGCCTCGCTCAGGCGACGACCCAGCGAGATGGCGTAAGGCGCGGCACGCGCATTGAGTTCCGGATCGGCCGATGCCTTGATGCTTCCGGGCAGCACCAGCGGGTTGAACGGGATCTTGTCGCACGCGCCACCCAGCATCGGCTCGACCTTGCCGATGACCAGTTCGCACGCGTTGGTGCTCCAGTAATTCACCGCGCCATAGCTTGCCGGCACCGACGCCTTGCTCAGGTAGGCGCCCTGCAGCGTGGTTTCGGGCTTGGCTTCGTTGAACGCCTTGAGCTTTTCGGGATCGGGCTTGCCAGTGGCCGGATCAGCGGTTCGGGCCTGCACGAAAGGCGCGAACCGCTCGGGCCTGCTGACGAAATACATCGGCGCCGAAATAGTCGCCGTGCGCCACTGGACGCCATCCGGCAGGCTGAACTGTAGCGGTGGTGCCCGCCTGCTCGCCCCACGCTGGCGCGCCGCCCTGCTCGCCGGGCTAACAACGAGTCAAGGTCTCCCAACCTTCCAGCCCCAATCGCTGAAGGGTTTGGATGTTCCGCTCAAAAATCGCATCCGCATCCGGAAAGGCGGCTACCGCGCGCTCGACACTGTCCTCGCGCAGCAGATGCAGCATCGCAAACGGGGCGCGGTTGGAGTAGTTTCCGATGTCATCAAGCCCGGTGCCGTCGAACTGAAATTTCGGGTGAAAACTGGCAAGTTGCACCACGCCTTCAAGCTCGTGCTCATCGACCACGCCTTCGGCCACTTCCAGAAAATCGTTGAAGTCGAGAAAGTCGTCGAACAGCGTCGGGTGGATCAGCAGCGTGGTGTCGATCTCATCGGCCGGCGTCGTCACCAACAGATCAAGCTCACGGTCGAGCTCTTCGAGCAGGTCGTCGGCATGGCGGGCATGGCTGACAACCAGCCGCACCTGGTTTTTTACATAGACCGCCTTGGCAAACGGGCAGAGATTCAGCCCGATTACGGCTTTTTCCAGCCAATGCCGGGTTTGGCGCAGGACCTCATCGTCAGTCATGTGCAACGCCCCTGTCGGGCTGCACCCATCGATACCTCAGGGCGTGCGGGAAAGTGCAAGACCGCGAACGCATGACCGCCGAACGATTCCCTTTAAGGCGGGGACGCGGAACCGGCTTTGCCAGGCCGCAGGCGCAGCGGCCCCCCCGGGGGGCGGGAAGCCACACGCAGTGGGCGACCGTGGGGGCTCGGCCCGACCGCGGGGGCACTACTTGAGCGCCTTGAATCGCATCCGCTTCGGCTTTGCGCCCTCTTCGCCCAAACGCTTTTTCTTGTCGGCTTCGTATTCCTGGTAGTTGCCGTCAAAAAAGGTCCACTGGCTGTCGCCTTCGGCAGCCAGGATGTGCGTGGCGATGCGGTCGAGAAACCAGCGGTCGTGGCTGATGACCATCACCGAGCCGGCGAATTCGAGCAGCGCGTCTTCGAGCGCGCGCAGGGTTTCGACGTCCAGGTCGTTCGAGGGTTCGTCCAGCATCAACACGTTGCCGCCAGCAATCAGCGTTTTGGCAAGGTGCAACCGGCCGCGCTCGCCGCCCGACAACGTGCCGACACGCTTTTGCTGGTCGCCGCCGTTGAAGTTGAAGCGGCCGGCATAAGCCCGGCTCGGCATCTGGAATTTACCGACGTTCAGTATGTCGAGGCCGCCCGAAATGTCTTGCCACACCGTTTTTTCGTTCGCCAGGTCGTCACGGCTTTGATCGACGAAAGCCATGCGCACCGTGGCGCCCTTGACGACTTCACCGCTGTCAGGTTGCTCCTTCCCGGCGATCAGCTTGAATAGCGTGGATTTACCGGCGCCGTTCGGGCCGATGATGCCGACGATGGCCCCCGCCGGAACGGTGAAGCTCAGGTTGTCGATCAGCAGGCGGTCGCCAAACGACTTGGAGACGTTCTTGAACTCGATCACCTGCGCGCCAAGGCGCTCGGCTACCGGAATGAAAATTTCGTTGGTTTCAACGCGTTTCTGATACTCGAAATCGCTGAGCTCTTCAAAGCGGGCAAGCCGCGACTTGCTCTTGGCCTGGCGCGCCTTCGGGTTCTGCCGCGACCATTCAAGTTCTTTCTTCAGGGCCTTGGCGCGGGCTTCCTCGCCTTTTTGTTCCACAGCCAGACGCTCGCCCTTTTGCTCCAGCCAGGTGCTGTAGTTGCCCTTCCACGGAATGCCCTGGCCGCGGTCGAGTTCCAGAATCCATTCGGCCGCGTTGTCGAGGAAATAGCGGTCGTGGGTGATAGCGACCACCGTGCCCGAATAGCGCTGCAGAAATTGCTCCAGCCAATCGACTGATTCGGCATCGAGGTGGTTGGTCGGCTCGTCGAGCAGCAGCATGTCGGGCTTGGACAGCAGCAAGCGGCACAGCGCGACCCGGCGTTTTTCACCGCCGGACAACACGCCGATTTTGGCGTCCCACGGCGGCAGGCGCAGCGCATCGGCGGCGATCTCGAGCTGGTGCTCCGAGTCGGTGCCGGCGGTGGACAAAATCGCTTCGAGGCGGGCCTGCTCGGCTGCGAGCGCATCAAAGTCGGCGTCCGGCTCGGCGTACGCCGCATAAACGGCTTCGAGCTGGCCTTTGGCGGCAAACACCGCGCCCATGCCGTCTTCCACGCTTTCCCGCACCGTGTGCTCGTTGTTGAGCTTGGGCTCTTGCGGCAAATAGCCGATGTTCAAACCCGGCATCGGCGTGGCTTCGCCTTCGATCTCTTTATCCAGACCGGCCATGATTTTCAGCAGCGTGGACTTGCCCGAGCCGTTGACGCCCAGCATGCCGATCTTGGCGCCGGGGAAAAAACTCAGCGACACATCCTTCAAGATGTGGCGCTTGGGCGGCACGATTTTGCCGACCCGATTCATGGTGAAGACGTACTGTGCCATCGCGATCAATCTCTAAAAAAAGGAAAAAACAGGGGAAAGACCGGCAGACGGTGCGCTCAAGCCGCGAAGGTGCGTCGGCCAGACCGGCCGAATTTGCCGTGAGCCCTCGATTATCGTTCCGTGAGACAATCGCGGCGTCGTTGGCTCCAGTTACCCGCGGCATCTGGGCACTTCCCCGCCTCTGCTCCTGAGCAGTGACCGGCGGAATTTTCGGCCCGACTTTTTGACCCCATCTGCCTATCACTGGCGGGTTGCCCTCACACAGGGCGCCCAACAGGCCGATCAAAAAGCGCCCCGGCGGCGCATCACCATGACTTTTGAAAATCTCAATTTGGCTCCGGCCATTCTCAAAGCCGTGCTCGAACAGGGCTACGACACCCCCACGCCAATCCAGACGCAGGCCATTCCCGCCGTGCTGGCTGGCAGCGACCTGCTCGGTGGGGCGCAGACCGGTACCGGCAAGACAGCGGCCTTCGTGCTGCCGATGCTGCAGCGCCTTTCGACCGAGGCGCGTGTGACGAACCGGCGCGGCGTCAATGCGGTGCGCTGCCTGATCATGACGCCGACCCGTGAACTGGCCGCGCAGGTCGAAGAGAGCGTTCGGGTTTATGGCAAGTACCTCGACCTGAGTTCGATGGTGATGTTCGGCGGGGTCGGCATGGGCGGGCAGATCGACAAGCTGCGCCGCGGGGTCGATATTCTGGTCGCCACGCCGGGCCGGCTGCTGGACCACGCCGGGCAGGGCACGCTGGATTTGGGCCAGGTGCAGATTCTGGTGCTCGACGAAGCCGACCGGATGTTAGATATGGGCTTCATCCACGACATCAAAAAAGTGCTGGCGCTGGTGCCAAAGCAAAAGCAGTCGCTGCTTTTTTCGGCCACCTTCAGCGACGAGATTCGTGAGCTGGCCAACGGACTGTTGCGCGATCCGCTGCATATTCAGGTGACGCCGCGCAACACCACGGTGCAGCGCATCACGCAGACGATTCACCCGGTCGGGCGTGGCAAAAAGAAGGCGCTGCTGACGCACATCATCAATGAGCACAACTGGAGCCAGGTGCTGGTCTTCACCCGCACCAAGTTCGGTGCCAACAACGTTGCCGAGCACCTGACCAAGAACGGCATCGAGGCGCAGGCGCTGCACGGCAACAAGAGCCAGACCGCCCGTACCCAGGCGCTGCAGGGCTTCAAGGACGGCACGATTCGCGCGCTGGTTGCGACCGACATCGCGGCGCGCGGCATCGACATCGACGAGTTGCCGCACGTCGTCAACTATGAAATTCCAACCGTCAGCGAAGACTACGTGCACCGCATCGGCCGCACCGGCCGCGCCGGCAACAGCGGCGAAGCGGTGAGCCTGGTCTGCCTGGATGAAGAAGGCTTCATGCAGGACATCGAGCGCTTCACCAAGCAGAACATCGAGAAAATTGTCGTGCCCGGTTTTGAACCAGAGCCCGGTGAGCGCGCCGAGCCGCTGGCAATGGGCCGGCAGACGATCTGGGGCGGTCTGGGCAAGCCACCGAGCCGCGAAGTGATGCAGGCCGCAGCCAAGGCCGCTCGCTCCGAAATGATGACGCGGATCCGCGATTCGAAAGCCGCGCAACCCACGCGTGGCGCAAACAGCGGCGGTGCGGCCAACGCAGGCGCACGCGGTCGTGGACCAGCCGGTGGCGGTAACAGCGGTGGCAACGGTGGCGGCAACTTTGGCCGTGGCCCGCGCACCCCGAACCCCGGCCAGCCGCGCCAGAACTCGGGCTACGGCGGCCAGCCGTTGGGCCCCGCTCGCCAGGCCCAGGCGCCGCGCCCGCAAGGCGACCAGCAGCGGCAGGACCCGCGCGGCCCACGTCCCGAACCACGGAGCGATGCCCACCATGACTTCGACGACCAGCAGCCCGCCAGCCACGCCTCCTCCGGCTTCCCGTCTTCCGGACAACCGGCTGGCGGCAATCGCGGCGGCTTCCGGGGCGCCCGCTCCGGCGGCAGCGGCGGTGGCGGCTCGAACAGCGGCGCTGGCCGGGGCAACGGGCCTCGTCGGTCGGGCGGTGCTAAACCGTTTACTGGACGATGATCGTTACCGGGCGGTTCATGCCGCCGGCCGGCGGTCGCCCGAAATTCGGCATCCCAAACTCGTTTTTTCCCCCACCGCGACCTTCGAGCGGCTGGAATTTCCGGCTCTCGACGATGTGTTCATCGCATTGGGCACGACGATCGCGGCTGCCGGCAGCCCGCAGGCGTTTCGGGCGATCGACCGCGACGCCGTGGTGAGGTTTGCCGAAGCCGCGCGTACCGCCGGGGCAACGCGCATCGGCGTTGTCAGCGCAATGGGGGCCGACCGCGCATCGCGGGTGTTCTACAGCCGAGTCAAGGGCGAGATGGAGGCGGCGATTTCGGAGCTCGACTTCGAAACCGTGGTGTTCGTGCGCCCAGCGCTGCTGGCCGGCGATCGCGATGCGCTGGAGCAGCGCCACAGGCCGGCAGAGAAGGCCATTCTTTTCGCTGCGCGCTGGCTCAAGCCGCTGTTTCCGGCTAACTACCGCGCCATCGATGCAGACGCCGTTGCTGCAGGACTGATTGATGGGCTGCACACGATGGGGCCGGGTCGCCATGTTCTGCTGTCTGGCGCGCTGCAAAAGCCCAAAAAATAGCCCTCATTCTTATACAAATAGCCCTGCAACCCAATATATTCGGGCGTTAGCAGCTATTTTTTTCATAGCGTAAGGCCATTTGGCCAAAGCGCGCGGACTGGCCAGAATATGCTGCGGCGCCGCGCCTTCGCCTGACCACTGACGCCCTCACTGCCGCTGGGGATCGGGCTGCCGGCCAGCCGAATCATTCGGCCTTGATATTCGTCTCCTCAACGACGCGCCCCCAGGTTTCAAACTTGCGCTTCAGGTGAGCCGCGAGTTCGCCTGGCGTTCCCGGCGGGGGTCAAGACCCGACTTTTGCAGCTGATCAGCGACCACCAGGATGCGGCACATGTCTTTTTGCGTCCTGCGGCGCAAGGTCCTGTACTTCAAACGGCTTGAGCTCTCAGCCCGACGACAGGCGCCGGGCTGCCACGCTCCTGGCATGGCGGTTTCGGGCGGTGACTAATTTGCGCAATAGAACCCAACGGAAACGGCATTCACAGGGCGGCGTCAGCCCTGAACAAACAGCGTCACCAGAGGCTCGGGTCCGACCTGGCGGCTCCAGTGGCCGTGTACCGCAGGGTCAAAAACGGCGCCCGGCGGCAACAGGTCGGCGGAATAGAAATGCTCGCCAGGATTGAAGATCCGCGACACCCCGCGCTGCAGGCCGATTTCCATGCGCCCGCCGAGAATCACCACCCATTGCGCATGCGGCGAGCAATGAAACTGGCTGCGAAAGCCGACCGGGCTGTGACGAAGCTGGTAGCCGCCAGAGACAAACACCGGCGACAGCATGGAATGCGGCGTGCCTTCGCTCAAGGCCAGCGGCTCGTCGCGGAATTTCGCCCGGCCATCGCTGTCGGTGAAGAGCGTGACTTTGGTAAACACGGTGGAAGGGCTCAATTGGGGCTCCGATTCAAGCGTGGGCGTTGCGCCAGTTTCATCCCCGCCGCCTGGTGCGCGGTACCACTCTGGCGTGACTGCGGCAATGTCAAGCCGCGGCAGTCGAACTGAAATCGATCAGCACCTTCAGCGCCCTTCCCTTGTCGCCGGCCAGTTTGAAGGCGTCGATCGCGTCGGTAAACTTCAGGGTGTGCGTGATGACCGGCCGGACGTCGATCAGGCGCTGATTGAGAAACCGTACCGCCACCGCAAACTCGGCATGAAACCGGAAAGTACCCCGCACGTCAAGCTCTTTGGCCACCAGCAGATTCATCGGCATGCTGATGTCGCCGCCCAGCCCGACGATCACCACCACACCACGCGGCGTCATTACGTCCAGCCCGGTGCGCAAAGCCTTGTCGCTGCCGGAGGCCTCGAACATCACATCGATCATGCCTTTGTTCAACGCAAAGGGGGCGAGGCCGCCAGGCTGCTTCGCCAGGTTGATGGCCTGGTCCGCACCCATTCTTTGCGCACAGGAAAGCGGAAGCTCGGAAATATCGGCCGCAATGATGTGGGCCGCACCGGCACGCCGCAGGCCGGCAATCAGTAGCAGACCAATCGGCCCACAACCGGTAACCAGAACCCGCTTGCCAAAGACCGACCCGGCCCGCGTGATGGCGTGCAGGCCGACCGACAGCGGCTCTGCCAGCGTTGCCTCTGAGAGCGGCAGATCGTCGGCGACTAGGTGAGCCTGGCTGGCGTCGATGACCAGCCGCTCGCGGAACGCGCCCTGCACATGCGGAAAGCGCATCGCGCTACCGTAAAAGCGCATCTCCATGCAGTGGTTCTGCAGGCCCAGGTTGCAGTAGGCGCACAAGCCGCAGGGCCGCGATGGCGACACCGCAACCCGCTGCCCGACCTCAAACGCGGTAACCGCGCTGCCCACCGACTCGACCACGCCAGAGACTTCGTGTCCGAGCACCATTGGCTCCCGGATGCGCACCGTGCCAAAGCCCCCGTGCTGGAAATAATGCAGGTCCGAGCCGCAAATGCCGCCGAAGGCAATCCGCAGGCCGAGTTCGGTCGGACCGGGTTGGCCGGCATCGGGGTCGGGCGAGCGGTCCCACTGGTCGAGTCGCAGGTCGAGGGGAGCGTGACAAACCAGCGCGCGCATTGGGTCTCCGTCAGATAAAAAATCGGTTACAGCGTCGCGGTGACGCCGCCATCGACGTAAAGGATGTGGCCATTAACAAAGCCCGCTGCGTCGCTCGCCAAAAAAACCACCGCGCCGCCGAGGTCTTCGAGTTCACCCCAGCGCCTGCTCGGCGTGCGGCCAATCAGCCAGCGGTTGAAGTCCTCGTCGGCGACCAGCTTCTGGTTCAGTTCGGTCTTGAAATAGCCCGGCCCGATGCCGTTGACGTTGATCCCGTAAGGACCCCAGTCGATGGCCATGCCCTTGGTCAGCATCTTGACTGCGCCTTTGCTGGCCGTGTAGGGCGCGATGTTGGGCCGGCCGAGTTCGCTTTGCACCGAGCAGATGTTGATGATCTTGCCGCGTCCCCGTTCGATCATCTTGCGCGCCACGGCTTGACCCATGAAGAAAACGCTGTCCACGTTTAGGCGCATCAACTCATGCCAATGCTCGGTTGAAAACTCATGCAACGGCATGCGGCGCTGCATGCCGGCGTTGTTGACCAGAATGTCGATGGCGCCGATTTGGCTCTCGATATCGTCCACCGCAGCCTGTACGGCCCTGGGCTCGGTCACGTCGAAGGCGCGGGCATGAACCTGAAGCCCTTCGGCCCGCAGCAATCCGGCGCAGTGTTCGAGCCGGTCGGAGTAGCGCCCATTGAGCACCAGCGTGGCGCCGGCTTGCCCCAGCGCACGCGCCAGCGCGAAGCCGATGCCGGCCGAAGAGCCGGTGATCAGCGCCAGTTTTCCGTCGAGGCGGAAAGATGGGGCTTGGGTCATGGTTGCAGCGGTACCGGCAGGACGAACACGAAGACGCGCGAGCGCCGGGGTCAGTCGATCCGCAGGCCGGTGCCAGCATCGAACACATGGGCCTTTCCCGCGGCCACGCCGAGCACGACCCGTTCATCCGGCTGGACGGAGGTACGCCCGTGCAACACGACGATCACATTCTCATCGCCCACTTTCAACAGCAACTCGGTTTCCGCGCCGGTGGGCTCGACCACGACGACCATCGCGGCGATGCCGTCGCCGTCCGGCGAGATCGAAAGGTCAGTGGGCCGTATGCCGTAACTCACCTCTTGCCCGTCACGGCCCTGACTGCTCGCCGCCACCGGCCAGCGGCTGCCTTGCGCCTCGACCCAGCAACGCTCCTGATCCCTGCGAAACCGGCCTTTGAGCACGTTCATGGACGGCGATCCGATGAACTGCGCGACAAAAAGATTCGTCGGCCGGTCAAACAGGTCCAGCGGCGTGCCGAGCTGCTCGATCAGGCCATCTTGCATGACCACGATACGGTCAGCCATCGTCATGGCTTCGATCTGGTCGTGCGTGACGTACACCGTGGTGGTCTTCAGGCGCTGGTGCAGGGCCTTGATCTCGGCGCGCATCGCCACGCGCAGCTTGGCGTCGAGGTTGGACAGCGGCTCGTCAAACAGAAAAACCTTGGGATCGCGCACGATGGCGCGCCCCATCGCCACGCGCTGGCGCTGCCCACCCGAGAGCTCGCGCGGCAAGCGCTCAAGCAGTGCGTCGAGGTTCAGAATACGCGCCGCATTGCCGACGCGTGTATTGATCAGCCCGGCGTCGGCGTCGCGCAGCTTCAGGCTGAAAGCCATGTTCTCACGCACCGTCATATGCGGATAAAGCGCATAGCTCTGAAACACCATCGCTATGTCGCGGTCCTTCGATTCAAGATAGTTGATAACTTTGCCGACAATAGCGATTTCGCCGCTGGTGATTTCCTCCAGGCCGGCGAGCATGCGCAACAGGGTTGATTTGCCGCAGCCCGAGGGCCCGACCAGGACCACAAACTCGCCATCCGAGATGTCAAAACTGATGCCGTGAATGATCTTGATCTTGCCGAAGGATTTTTCAATATTGCGAAATGAAACAGATGCCATGTTTTTTTCCTCAGGCCGCCCGCCGGACCACCCCGAGGGAAGCCTGCTCCCCCTGGGGGGGCAACGAACGAATGTGAGTGTGGGGGTTCATAGGTTTAGCTTTTCACGGCACCGGCCGTCAGGCCCGACACCATATAGCGCTTGAAGGCGTAATAAATTGCCGCCGGGGGCAGCGCGTAAATCAGGCCGGTGGTCATCAGCAACTCCCACGGCGAATCATCGGCCGACGTGAAATGCCCCAAGGCCACGGCGAGCGTCAAGGTGCTGTCCTTGGACAGCAGCAAGAAGGCGTAGAGGTACTCGTTCCAGGCCAGCAGCAGCGCATAGGTGCCCACCGCCACCAGCGAGGGAACCATCAAGGGCAGGTAAACCAGGCGGAACAGTTGCAAGGCTGTTGCGCCATCCATCCTGGCAGCTTCGTCGAGTTCATAGGGCAGCTTGTCGGACGCCTGCTTGAGCACCCAGATGCAGTATGGCGAGGCAATCGTGACCATCGCCAGAATCAGCGCCCACTGGTTGTTGAGCAAGCCGTAGTTGCCCATGGTCTTGTACATCGGCACAGCCAGGAAGGCCGCCGGAATGAAATAGGTGAACAAGGCCAGGTTCATGACGGTGCGGCCGCCGCGCACCTTCAGCCGGCTGATCGCAAACGCGGCCGCAGTGGAGATTGCCAGCGTCAAGAAGCCAACCGACAACGCGATCACCAGGGAGTTGCCCATCTGCACCCAGAAGTGGTCGAGGTAGAAGTGCTTTTGCCAGAACACAAAGACGAAGTTGTCCAGCGTCGGGTCCTTCGGCCAAAGCCGGCCCGAGGTCGCCTGGTCACGCGGCGAGATCGCGAACAGGATCATGTGATAGATCGGGATGATGGTCCACAGCAACACCGGAATGCCAATCAGCAGCAGCTTGGCCTCGGTGCTCACCATCTTGAAAGTGATTCGCTTCATATATTTTTCAGCAGGGCCGCCCCAAAGAATAAACGGCCCCTGAGGGGCTGGAGCCTTCGGCTCCAAGCCTGCTTGAGCAGCCTTGGACAGGCGACAAGTCTCGCGAGCAGCGGCCTGCAAGGCCTCGCGTAGTACGCGTAGCGACAAGCATGGGGGCTCATCTCGAGAGTCTTTTCATCATGAAGTACACCAT
>JAJAYS010000053.1 GCA_026786065.1 Polaromonas sp. | reverse complement strand
TTGACATCCTTGAAACTCTTGCGCTCGCCGCCACCGACGCCGAGGTAAAACTCCTTGACGTCTTCGTTGCTGGCAAGCTCGCTGGCGATGCCGTCCATCACCACGCGCCCGCTTTCCATGATGTAGCCGTAGTCGGCGTACTTAAGCGCCATGTTGGTGTTCTGTTCGGCCAGCAGGAAGGTGACTTTTTCTTTCGTGTTGAGGTCTTTGACGATGTTGAAGACCTCTTCGACGATTTGCGGTGCCAGCCCCATCGACGGCTCGTCCAGCAGCACCATGGTGGGGCTGGCCATCAGTGCCCGGCCTATGGCGCACATCTGCTGCTCGCCGCCGGAGGTGTAGGCCGCCTGCGAGGTGCGCCGCATTTTGAGGCGGGGAAAGTAGTTATAGACCTTCTCCAGATTGGCAGCTACTTCCGCCTTGTTTTTTCGGGTGTATGCGCCGACAGCCAGGTTTTCTTCAATGGTCAGATGGGCGAAGCAGTGGCGGCCTTCCATCACCTGCACCACGCCGCGCTGCACCAGGTCCGAAGGCGAGAGGTTCTCTATACGCTCGCCGCGCAGTTCGATGGAACCCTTGGTGACCTCACCGCGCTCGCCCTTGAGCAGGTTCGAGATGGCGCGCAAGGTGGTAGTTTTGCCGGCACCGTTGCCGCCCAGAATCGCGACGATCTTGCCCTGCGGAACCTTGAGCGACACGCCCTTGAGCACCAGGATCACGTGGTTGTAGATGACCTCGATGCCGTTGACGTTGAGGACGATATTGCCGGCTTCCATAAATTTTTTCCTTTCTCAATCGGCAGCACTGCACGCAATGCTGTCGATTGGTCTGTCATCGCGCACTTCCCTGGCTATCAGCACGAACTTTTCAAGCCGTCATTTCGGACGCCTTAGGCTGTCATTGCGAGCTCGATCCGCAATCCATGCCGGCGTTTCTGATCGCCGACGTGGATGCCGGATCAAGTCCGGCATGACACCCAAAAGCCCCCGAAGGAACAGACTCACATCAAGACTGGCAATCTTCCGGTGTGCGCGGCGTCAGCTTTTTGTCGGCTGCGTACTTCGCCGCCGTCGCCTTGACCATCGGTTTGATGATCTGCTCATCGGCCTGCAGCCAGTCGGAGGTGAATTTCCAGGCCTTGCCGTCCCAGGTGTGGATGCGAGCCCAGGAGGCGCCCATGTGATCGGTGCACGAGGTGCTGATCGGCCGCATTACGCCGGCAAAACCGAGTGCGTCGAGCTTGGGCTGCGTCAGGTTGAGATTCTCAAGACCCCAGCGCACCTGCTCGCCGTTCATGACTTTGCCTTTGCCGAAACGGTCCTGCGCCGCCCGGATGCCTTCGACGCCGAGCATGGCGCTCATCGCACCGCGCATGTACAGCACCTGGCCGAGCTCTTCTTTAGGACCGGTGCCCTGGCCCTTGTCGTGGACCATCGCGATCACTTCTTTGACCAGTTTGGAATTGGGCTCTGCACCGTGCTGCATCGTCACCGCGTTGTAGCCCTTGGCGCCGTCGGCAACGTCCTTGACGTCCGGCTCGGCACCGGCCCACCACACGCCGTACATTTTCTCGCGCGGGTAGCCGGTGGCCTGCGCTTCCTTGATGGCTGTGGTGTTCATGATGCCCCAACCCCACAGCACGACATAGTCAGGCCGGGCCTGACGCACCTGCAACCAGGTGGCTTTCTGCTCCACTCCGGGTGCGGTCACCGGCAGCAACTGCAGATCGAACCCGTGCATCCGGCTGCGTTCCTGCATCAACGGAATCGGCTCCTTGCCGAATGGAGAATCGTGATAGACCAGCGCAACCTTTTTGCCCTTGAGCTTGTCCAGGCCACCTTCTTTTTTGCCAATCGCCTGCAAGATCGTGTCGGCGGCGACCCAATAGGTGCCGGCAAGCGGGAAGTTCCATTTAAAGACCGTGCCGTCGGCGCTTTCGCTGCGGCCGTAGCCGACCGTCACCACCGGAACCTTGTCGGCCGGGGCTTTCTCGGTGATTGCAAAAGTGGCGCCGGTGGACAGCGGCTGCACGAAGGACGCACCGCCGTTCTTGCCTTTGAGGCGCTCATAGCATTCGACGCTGCGCGCGGTGTCGTAGCCGGTTTCGCATTCCTCGAATGACAGCTTGACGCCGTTGAGGCCGCCCCGCGCGTTGACCAGCTTCAAATAGTCCACATAACCGTTCGCCCAGGGCGCGCCGTTCGGCGCGTAGGCGCCGGTGCGATACGACAGCACCGGTATGAACTGCTCCTTGGCCTGCGCGAACGCGCTGCCGCCGAGCAGCGACGTGCCACCCGTTGCTACGGCCGCGGCCGCCAGAATCAAATTACGCACTTTCATTACTGTCTCCTTGAATTTAAGAAAAAGCCAACACCGGGAAAAAGAACTGCTAATGCGGGAAAGGCCAGAGCCGAAGTTTTTGCTTGGCCACCGACCAAAGCCGTGCCAGACCATGCGGCTCGACGATCAGAAACCAGACGATGAGCCCGCCGAAAATCATCAACTCGGCATGGGCCACGCCGACGGTTGAAATCGCGATGCCGAACAGCCCGGCGATCGCGGGCAAAAACTGGTTCAGCGCGATCGGCAACAAGGTGATGAAGGCGGCTCCGAGAAACCCGCCGAGGATGGAGCCCAGCCCGCCGATGATGACCATGAAAAGCAGACGAAAACTCTGATCAACCGAGAACGCTGCCGGTTCCCACGCGCCAAGGTAAAGAAACCCCCATAGCCCGCCTGAAATGCCGATGATGAAGGAGCTGACCGCGAACGCGCTGAGCTTGGCGTACATCGGCCGGATGCCGATCACGGCGGCGGCAACGTCCATGTCGCGTATTGCCATCCATTCGCGCCCGACCGCGCCGCGCACCAGGTTTTTCGCCAGCAACGACACCACCACCAGAAGCGACAGGCAAAGCAGGTACTTGCTGGCCGGGCTTTCGATCGGCAGGCCGAACACCTGAAGGTTGGACACTGCCACCGAGCCGGAAGGCGAGTTGTTGGTGAACCAGGTCACCCGCAGGAACATCCAGTCGGCGAAAAACTGGGCGGCGAGGGTGGCGACCGCCAGATACAGACCCTTGACGCGCAAGCTGGGCAGTCCGAAAAAGATGCCGAAGACCGTGGCGCAAAGACCACCGAGGATCAACGCCGGGATCAGCGGCATGCCGGGCATGCGAACAAAAAAGTTGTAGGCGCCGTAGGCACCGACGGCCATGAAAGCGCCTGAGCCAAGCGAGATCTGCCCGCAGTAGCCGACCAGAATGTTGACGCCCAGCGCCGCCAGCGAAATGATCAGGAAGGGAAGCAAAATGGCGCGCAGCAGGTAGTCACTGGCAAACAGCGGCACGACGGCGAATGCAAACAGCAGAAATGCCGCGATCACGACGCGGTCCTGCAGGATCGGAAAGATCTGCTGGTCCGCCGCGTAACTGGTTTTGAATTGGCCGTTTTCTCTGTAGAGCATGTGTGGTGCTTACCGGTGTGAAAGGGGGAGATCAGGGTTGGTCAAAGGAAAGCACCCTTCGACCCTTCGACGGGCGCCGGGACAGGCAGGCTCGGGCCCTTCGACAAGCTCAGGACGATCGGGTTCACCCTTCGATACGTCAGGGCGAACGGGAAAGGCGCAGCGGCCATCTCGGGGGGCAGCACAGTACACCAAGTGACAAGCGTGGGGGCTATACCGGCGGCCCTCTCGGGTGGCAGGGAGTTACGCGAAGCGAACGACCGTGGGAGCTTCATGTTCTAGACGCGGTCGATGATCTTTTCACCAAAAAGTCCTTGCGGGCGGACCAGCAGGAAGCCGAGTGCCAGCACATAAGCAAACCAGATTTCGATGCCGCCGCCGACGTAGGGGCCGAGATAGACCTCGGACAGCTTTTCGCCAACGCCGATGATCAGGCCGCCGATAATCGCGCCGGGTACCGAGGTTAGTCCGCCCAAAATGACGACCGGCAGTGCGCGCAGCGCGACGGTCGTCAGCGAAAACTGCACGCCAAGCTTGCTGCCCCAGATCATGCCGGCGACCAGCGCCACGACGCCGGCCACGCACCAGACGACGACCCAGATGCGGTTCAGTGGAATACCGATCGACTGCGCGGCCTGGTGGTCGTCGGCGACCGCACGCAGCGCCCGGCCAGTTGCTGTTTTCTGGAAAAACAGGCTCAGCGTGGCCACCAGCGCGGCGGCAATCGCCGCAGCGATCATGTCTTCCTTGCTGACCAGGATGCCGCCCGGAAACACCGAGTCAAGCAGGAACACCGGTTCTTTCGGCATGCCGATGTCGATCTTGTAGATGTTGCTGCCAAACAGGGTCTGACCCAAGCCCTCCAGGAAGTAGGTGATGCCCAGCGTCGCCATCAGCAGCGTTGCGCCTTCCTGGTTCACAAGGTGGCGCAGAACCAGGCGCTCGATCAGCCAGGCGACCATGAACATCACGACGGCGGCCAGCGCGAAGGCGATCAGGTTGGCTGCAATCTTGTTGTCAAGCCCGGTCCATTGCGGGATCCACTCCGCGAACCGCGCCATCGCCAGGGCTGCGAACAGCACCATCGCGCCTTGCGCGAAGTTGAAGACGCCCGATGCCTTGAAGATCAGCACGAAGCCGAGCGCCACCAGCGAATACAGCATGCCGGCCATCAGACCGCCCAGCAGGGTTTCAAGAAAAAAGGCCATTAGTGTTCGGTCCCTAGATAGGCCCGGATCACGTCCGGGCTGTTGCGGACTTCGTCGGGGGTGCCGTCGCCGATTTTCTTGCCGTAGTCGAGCACCACCACGCGGTCGGAGATGTCCATCACCACGCTCATGTCGTGCTCGATCAGCACCACCGTCGTGCCGAACTGCTGGTTGACGTCGAGCACGAAGCGGCACATGTCCTGCTTCTCCTCGACGTTCATGCCGGCCATCGGCTCGTCGAGCAGCAGCACCTGCGGTTCCATCGCGAGGGCGCGCCCGAGGTCCACGCGCTTTTGCAGGCCGTAGGGCAGCTGGCCGACCGGGGTCTTGCGGAAGGCCTGGATTTCTAGAAAGTCGATGATCTTTTCAACCGCCTCGCGGTGCCTGAATTCTTCTTTCTGCGCCGGGCCGATGCGCAGCGCCTGCAGCAGCAGATTGCTTTTGATCTTCAGGTTGCGGCCGGACATGATGTTGTCGAGCACGCTCATGCCTTTGAACAGCGCCAGGTTCTGAAAGGTGCGCGCAACGCCCATCACCGCGACCTGGTGGCTGTTCATGTGCTTGAAGGTCTGACCGCGAAAGGTGATCGAGCCCTGCTGCGGTTGGTACACCCCATTGATGCAATTGAGCATCGAGCTTTTGCCGGCACCGTTCGGGCCAATGATGGCGCGGATTTCGTGCTCGCGCACGTCAAATGAAATGTCGGCCAGTGCCTTGACGCCGCCAAAACTCAGCGACATGTTTTTGACGTCGAGAATCACCTCGCCGATGGCTTTGGAGGGCTGGGTTCCCACGGTCATGCTGCCGCCTTCACCGGCGCGAAGGTCTTCGCATCGCCGATCTGCAGCGTCGCGCTGACGCTGCCGCTGCGGCCGTCTTCAAACTTCACCACCGTCTCGATGAACTGCTCGGTCTTGCCGCCATACAGCGCATCGACCAGCGGCAGGTATTTGTCGGCGATGAAGCCGCGCCTGACCTTGTTGGTGCGCGTCAGCTCGCCATCGTCAGCGTCGAGTTCTTTGTGCAGCACCAGAAAGCGGCTGACCTGCGAGCCGGCCAGCAGCGCATCGGCGCTCAGGTCGGCGTTGACCTTTTCAACGCACTCCTTGATCAATTGATAGACCTCCGGCTTTTGCGCGAGATCGGTGTAGCCGGCGTAAGGCAGATTGCGGCGCTCGGCCCAGTTGCCGACCGCATCGAAGTCGATGTTGATTAAGACGCAGGCCCGGTCGCGGCCGTCGCCGTAGGCCACCACTTCCTTGATGTGGGGAAAGAACTTGAGCTTGTTCTCGACATATTTGGGGGCGAACATCGCACCGTCGTTGGCACCGCCCCGGATGCGGCCGACGTCTTTGACGCGGTCGATGATCTTCAGGTGGCCGCTGGCGTCGATGAAACCGGCATCGCTGGTGTGGTACCAGCCGTCGGCGGTCAGCACTTCGGCGGTCGCAACCGGGTTTTTGTAGTATTCCTTCAGCAGGCCGG
>JAJAYS010000052.1 GCA_026786065.1 Polaromonas sp. | reverse complement strand
TCGGCAATATCGCCGCCGCTGGCCTGGGCCATGGCGCGGGCCATGCGGTCCAGGCGGTTGCCCTTCTGCTCCGACTCAGCCTCGGCATTGAAGCGCACCACGGCTGGCAAAAACATCGCGTTCAGCGTGCCGTGGTGCAGGCCGGGATTGACGCCGCCCAGGCTGTGGCTGAGCGAATGCACGCAGCCCAGCCCTTTTTGAAACGCCATCGCGCCCTGCATCGACGCGCTCATCAAATTGAAGCGGGCTTCACGGTCGCTGCCGTCGCGGGTGGCCCGCTCGATGTGCGCCCAGCCGCGCTCCAGGCCGTCCAGCGCAATGCCGTCGGCCGGCGGATTGACGGCGGCCGACATGAAGGTTTCCATGCAGTGCGCAATCGCATCCATGCCGGTGGCAGCGGTTAGCCGGGCGGGTAAACCAAGCGTCAGCTCCGGATCGCAGATCGCCGCTTTCGGCACCAAATGCCAGGAATGAAAACCGAGCTTGCGGTGGTCGTCGAGGATCAGGATTGCCCCGCGTGCGACTTCGCTTCCGGTGCCGCTGGTGGTCGGCACCGCGATCAGCGGCGCGCAGCGGGCGGTGATCTTCGGCGAGCCGCCTTCGATGGTGGCGTAGGTTTTCAGCGGGCCTTCGTGCGTCGCGGCAATCGCCACGCCCTTGGCGCAGTCGATGGCCGAACCGCCGCCGACCGCGATCAGGCCGTCGCAGCCACCAGACCGGTAGAGCGCTGCCGCCGCGCGCACGGCGGCTTCGGTCGGGTTCGATGGCGTCTGGTCGAACACGCTGACTGGCATGCCGGGCAGCGCATCGAGCGCCTTTTGCAGCACGCCGGCTGCCTTGACACCGGCATCGGTCACGACGAGCGGACGGGTGATGCCGACGCGCTCGCATTCCTGCTTGAGCAGCGCGACCGCGCCGAAGTCGAACTGGATCTGGGTGATGTAGTAGATGAAGGCCATGGGCGGAGCTTTCTGCAAAGTACGATGGAGTGAGGGCCGTTGTTTCGGCAACTTTTGACTTTTCACTTTAACCCGAGCTTGAACCTGAATTTGTTTCACCCGCGACTGACCCAACCGATGCAGCAGGTGCTCGCCGGCATCGCCAGGGCACGTCGCCCGCCGCTGGGTTCGGTATCAAGCACGGATGCCCGCCTGACCTACGCGGCGCGCGCCAACGTGCTGGAAATCGCTCGGCCCGCGCTGGCCCGCACCGACGCGCTGTTTATAGGAATGCGTGATGGCCACCGCATTGCGGCCCGGCACTATCGGCCGACAGCCGGGGTGCTGCCGGCGCTGATGTATTTCCACGGCGGCGGCTTCACCATAGGCAGCATCGACACCCACGACATTTTGTGCCGGCAACTGGCTGCGCTTTCGGGCTGCGCGGTGGTGTCGGTCGATTACCGGCTGGCACCCGAGCACCGATTTCCAACCGCCGCGCACGACGCCTGGGACGCCCTGCAGTGGCTGCATCGGCATGCCGCCAGTCTGCACATCGACCCGGCCAGGCTGGCCGTGGGCGGGGACAGCGCGGGCGGCACGCTGGCGGCGGTGTGCGCGATTTTCGCGCAGCGCGCCGGCCTGCCGCTCGCCGTGCAACTGTTGTTCTACCCCGGCACGGCGCCGCGGCCGGACACGCCTTCGCACCGCACGTTTGCCAACGGTTTTGTCATTGACGAAGAACTGATTTCCTGGTTCTTCGGCCACTACCTGCGCAGCCCGGCCGATCGCGACGACTGGCGTTTCGCGCCGCTCAATGCGCAAGATGTAGAGGGTGTCGCACCGGCCTGGATAGGTCTGGCCGAATGCGACCCGCTGGTGGACGAAGGCCTGCTTTACGCCGACAAGCTGCGGGCAGCCGGTGTGCCGGTCGATCTGGAAATTTATCGCGGCGTGACGCACGAATTCATCAAAATGGGCAGGGCGATTCCCGAGGCGGTGCAGGCCCATGCCGATGCCGCCCGTACCTTGCAAAAACACCTGCTTGGCTGATGCCGAACTGCGAACTCTGAACCCCGAACCTTCGACGGAAAAAACAATGCAACGCCAAGACTTCCGCTTTTTTCACCGGCTGCGCGTGCGCTGGGCCGAGGTCGATATGCAGAAGATCGTCTTCAACGCGCACTACCTGATGTACTTTGACACCGCAATCTCCGACTACTGGCGGGCGCTCGGCCTGCCCTATGTCGAGGCGATGCAGCAGCTGGGCGGCGACCTGTATGTCAAGAAGGCCTCGCTCGAATACGCCGGCTCCGCGCAGTTCGACGACCGCCTGCAACTGGGCTTGCGCTGCGCCCGCATAGGCAATTCGTCGATGACTTTTGAAGGCGGCTGTTTTGCCGACGCGCGCAGCGGCGCCGGCGACATGCCGCTGGTGCGCTGCGAGCTGATCTACGTTTTTGCCGATCCGCTGACGCAAACCTCGCGGCCGGTGCCGCCGCTGCTGCGTCGGCTGTTGTCCGACTACGAGGCTGGCGCCAGCACGCTGCAAGCGGAAACCGGCCCCTGGACCGGCATCGGCGAGCGCGGCATGGATTTGCGCGCTGCCGTGTTTGCGCAGGAGCAGGGCATCGCGCCGAAGTTAATGGGCGATGCCGACGACGCGGCGGCCCGCCATGCGATCGCGGTCAATGCAATCGGCCAGGTGGTCGGCTGTGGCCGTTTGGTGCAGCGCGGCGGTGGCGTCGGGCAAATCGGCCGGGTTGCGGTGCATCGGGCGCTGCGCGGCTCGGGCGTCGGCCGGCAACTGATGACTGCGCTGGAGGCCTGCGCGCGCGAAGCGGGCCTGCGTGAAATCGTGCTGCATGCGCAGCTCGGCGCACTCGGCTTTTACGAGGCGGCGGGTTATTTGCCGCAGGGGGATGTGTTCGAGGAGGCCGGTTTGCCGCATCGCGGGCTTGGTAAAACCCTGGCTTGAGGAGCCGATCTGTGTCGGCC
>JAJAYS010000051.1 GCA_026786065.1 Polaromonas sp. | reverse complement strand
GCTTCAGGTCGAGCAGCACCGGGGTGCCCCGGCCCATGCGGTCCAGCGCCTTCAGGTCGATTTGATGCCCGACTCGGCCGGCGATTGCGGTCAGATGGACGATGGCGTTGGTCGAGCCGCCAATTGCCAGCAGCACCCGCATGGCGTTGTCGAATGCGGCCGGCGTCAGGATCTTGTCTATGGTCAAACCGTCTATGGCCATTTGCACCGCGCGGGCGCCGGTTTCTTCGGCGATGCGAATGCGGTCTGCGGTCACGGCCGGTGGCGATGCGCCGCCCGGCACCGTCATGCCCAATGCTTCGGCGATGCAGGCCATGGTGCTGGCGGTGCCCATCACCGAGCAGGTGCCGACGCTGGCCACCAACTGGTCGTTGACTTCGGCGATCTCGTCGGCGCCGATTTCATCGGCCCTGAATTTGGCCCAGTAGCGCCGGCAGTCGGTGCAGGCGCCGACCCGCTCGCTACGGTGCGAGCCGGTCCGCATCGAGCCGGTGATTAGCACGATGGCTGGCAGGTTCGCCGACGCGGCGCCCATCAGTTGCGCCGGCACGGTCTTGTCGCAGCCGCCTATCAGCACCACCGAGTCCATCGGCTGGGCGCGCAGCATCTCCTCGGTGTCCATCGCCATCAGGTTGCGCAGGTACATGCTGGTCGGCGATGCAAAGCTTTCGTGAATCGAAATCGTCGGAAACTCCATCGGCAACCCACCGGCGAGCATGATGCCGCGCTGGACCGCCTCGATCAGCTGCGGCATGTTGCCGTGGCACGGGTTGTAGCTGCTGCCGGTGTTGGCAATGCCGATGACCGGGCGGTCGAGTGCCGTGTCGGTGTAGCCCGCACCCTTGATGAAGGCCTTGCGCAGGAACAATGAAAAACCGGCGTCGCCGTAGCTGGTCAGGCCTTTTTTCATGCCGGTGGGGGCGGCGGGTTTCGGGTCGTCTTTGGGTGGGGTGGTCATGGCGGGGGTGGGGTGAGACGCAGAGTTTTAGGGGCTGGCGAGCATGGTAATCCGCAGTCGGGCCGCCAGCCGAAAACGCCAGGATGTCGCCTGACGCCGCTCAAGCGGCCGGTGAATTCAAAAGGCTAAACCAGCACGACCAAGATAGCCGCTGTGGGCGGCTGCGCCAGCCGGCCGGCGCTACCATCCGGCTGTCTTCCCTTGCATTGAAAGCCGCACTTTTATGACTCAATCCGACACGCCGCGCATTACCGACCTGCGCGTCATTCCTGTCGCCGGCCGCGACAGCATGCTGCTCAACCTGAGTGGCGCGCACGGGCCATTTTTCACCCGCAACCTGCTGCTGTTGACCGACAGCGCCGGGCGCACCGGCGTCGGCGAAGTGCCGGGGGGCGAGACGATTCGCCAGACGCTGGAAGAGGCGCGCGCTCTGGTCGTCGGCCAGCCGGTGGGCAGCCACTTGGCAGTGCTGAAGCGCATGCAGCAGGCCTTCGCCGGGCGGGACAGCGGCGGGCGCGGGTTGCAGACTTTCGATCTGCGCACCACCATCCATGCCGTCACGGCGGTCGAATCGGCGCTGCTCGACCTGCTTGGTCAGCATCTGGGCGTGCCGGTGGCCGCGCTGCTCGGCGAAGGCCAGCAGCGCAGCGCGGTCGAAATGCTCGGCTACCTGTTCTACGTCGGCGACAGGAGCCGGTCGGCTCTGCCTTATGCGTCGGCGGCTGCAGGCGACGACGGCTGGTCGCGCATTCGCCACGACGCGGCCTTGAAGACCGACGCCATCGTGCGCCAGGCCGAAGCCGCGCAAGCGCGCTACGGCTTCAACGACTTCAAGCTCAAGGGTGGGGTGCTGCGCGGCGAAGAAGAGATCGAGGCGGTGACCGCGTTGCACGAGCGCTTTCCCAAAGCCCGCGTGACGCTGGACCCGAACGGCGGCTGGCTCTTGAAAGACGCGATCCGGCTGATGCAGGACCTAAAGCACATCGTCGCGTATGCCGAAGACCCCTGCGGCGCCGAAGACGGCTTTTCGGGCCGCGAAGTCATGGCCGAGTTCCGCCGCGCCACCGGCCTGCCGACCGCCACCAACATGATCGCCACCGACTGGCGCCAGCTGACGCACGCGCTGGCGCTGCAGTCGGTCGATATTCCGCTGGCCGACCCGCACTTCTGGACCATGGCCGGCTCGGTTCGGGTTGCGCAGACATGCCGCGACTGGGGCCTGACCTGGGGCTCGCATTCAAACAACCACTTCGACGTGTCGCTGGCGATGTTCACCCACGTCGCCGCCGCCGCCCCCGGCCGCGTGACAGCAATCGACACCCACTGGATCTGGCAGGACGGCCAGCGCCTCACCAAACAGCCGCTGCAGATCGTCGGCGGCTTGGTGCAGGTGCCAATGCAGCCGGGGCTGGGCGTCACGCTGGATATGGCCGAGGTCGAAAAGGCGCACCAGCTCTACCGGCAGCAGGCCTTGAACGCGCGCGACGATGCGCTGGCGATGCAAAGCCTGATGCCAGGCTGGAAGTTCGACCCGAAGCGGCCGGCGATGGTGCGGTGAGACTGCGGGCATTCGGTGTCCAGGCATCGAGGTAAGCCGGCGGGCCAAGCTCTGTTGGTGCGGCTGCCAAATAACCCGCAAAGGCGTGTCGTCCAGGCGCGCCGGCCCCACCGTTCGCGGCTTGCTCCTACTGTGTCATGGGGCATTGCCAGCCGGATCGAAAGCTGATCCAGCCTATTGTTGAGGGGAGTTTTCGATGAGAAGCTTGCCCCGCTGGTCGCTGCTGCAGGACTCCACGACATGTTTTTTCTCGGAATCGGCACCGCCACCCCGAACACGCGCTACACCAAGGCCGAATGCCTAAGCGCCTTCGAGCAGTCCGACTGGTTCGGTCGGCTCGACGCACGGGCACACTTTGTGGCGCGCACCGTGCTGCAGCGCGACAACGGCATCGAGGCCCGTCGCCTCGCGGTGGATTCGCTGGCCGAGGTGTTCTGCATCGACCCGGACACGCTGTCTGAACGCTTCATGGCCCATGCGCCCGGACTCGCCTCAACCGCAGCCGAGCGTGCGCTGGCCAGCGCCGGTCTCACGGCAGAGCAGATTGATGCCGTGGTGGTCAGCACCTGCACCGGCTACGTGTGTCCCGGTCTTTCGGGCTACGTGGTCGAGCGGCTTGGGCTGCGCCCCGACGTGCAGGCGTTCGATCTGGTGGGCCAGGGCTGCGCGGCGGCGTTGCCCAACATGCAGTTGGCGCGTGCGCTTCTGCAGTCGGGTGCCAGCGAACATGTGCTGTCGGTGTGTGTCGAAGTCAGCAGCGCCGCGATGTATCTGGACAACGACCCCGGCGTGCTGATCAGCGCCTGCCTGTTCGGCGATGGCGCGGGCGCGGC
>JAJAYS010000050.1 GCA_026786065.1 Polaromonas sp. | reverse complement strand
GGGTCTGCGCGCTGCTGCTGGAAACTTCGATTCTTCCCTGGCCCGGGCTGTCGTCGAAGACGAGTTGGTTGTAGCCGCCGCTGCCCTGGCTGCTCGTGGCCAGTTCTTGGCTCTTGTGGCCGGCTAGCACCTGGGGGTGTTGGTGGCCGGGGTGCTTGCCGCTGGGTTGCGTGCCGGGGAACCAGGCGGGGGCGTCGCCGCTGGCTTTGGCGGCGCCGGCGTTTTGCTGGTTGCTTTGCGCGGCGGCCTGGCCCTGGCCGTTGTAGACGGTGCCCATGACGACGGGGCGGTCGATGTCGCCCTGGATGAAGCCGATGAGCACTTCTTGCCCCACTCGGGGGATGAAGTTCGCACCCCAGTTGGCGCCGGCCCAGGCCTGGCTGACGCGCACCCAGCTGCCGCTGGCAGGGCTGGCCGGGGCGTTCTCGCCCTGTTGGGGGCTCAAGCGGTGACTGCTGTTGGCTCCGCGTTGCCAGTGGAACTGGACCTTGATGCGGTGGTCGCGGTCGGTGTGGATGGGCTCGGCGCCGCCCACGACGATGGCGGTTTGCACGCCGTGGATGGTGGGGCGGGGGTGCAGGCGGACGTCAGGCAGGGAAGGTTGGCTGGCCGTGCCGGCAACCATGCGCACGGGCGCGGCTGCGGGTTGCAGCTTCAGCGTGCTGCTGTAGACGGGCTCGTCGGTGTCGTTGGGGTTGTCGGGCTGGGCTTGAACGTCGCCCTTGATCTGGTCTTTGGCGATGGCCCCCAGCAGGCTGAGCACTTGCGCCTGGTGGTCTGCGCGCAGGTTGTTGCGGGCGCGGTGGTGCACGGCCAGCAAGACGTGTTCGTCGCGGGCGGCGTTGGTGCCGTCGTGCACGGGGTGGTCCAGCAGCGTGAGGGTGCTGCCCGGTGCGGCCTGGCGCAGCGTGCCGCTGGCGCGGGCCTGGTGGCGCTGGGCGTCCAGGGCCTGCATCTGGCGCAGGGCCAGGCGTTGGCCCTGGGCGCTGTCTTCATAGGCGTACAGGCCGGGAATGTCCGTCAGGCTCAGACCACCCAAGCCCGCTGGCAGGTTCTGACCGGTCTGGCTTTGCTCTCGCAGGGCCGGGGTGGCGCCGTTGCTGCGGTAGTCCTGGCTCGCTTGCTGGATGCGCGCGGTGTGCACGGCCGCCGTGTTGCGCCAGCGGGTCAGGCTGTCGGTCTTCAGGGCCAGGCCGGCTTGGGTGTAACGCACGCGGGGCTGGGGGTTCGGACGGAAGGCGGCGTTGTGGTCGGCAATCACGAGGGTGTGCTGGCCCAGGGTGTCGCCCTCTTGGGTCTGATGCTCCCACCAGTAGAACAGGCCCTCTTCGCGCAGCAGGCGCTGGATGAAGGCGAGGTCGGTTTCCTGGTGCTGGACGCACAAGGACCGCTGGGCGTACTGCAGCTCGTCGGCGACGTCCCAGCGCCAGGCCGGAGCGAGCTTGCCTTGGCCCGAATAGTCAGCGAAGACCCCTTCGACGATCTGCATCACCGTCTGGTTCTGGAACACCCAGGCATCCTGGGGCTGGCCCAGGAAGGACAGCCAGGGCTCGATGGTGAGTCGGTAGCGCGCCGGACCACCGTCGCTAACCAGCAGGCTGGCCTGCGTGATGTGGCCGTGCCAGGGGCGGTGGCTGCCGTCGGCGAGTTCGAGTTGCAGCAGGGCGGGCTGGCCGAGCAGGGTCTTGGGTGCGCATGTGGGGAGAGCAAGATAAGCCGCAACTGGCGGCTGAAGGCCGGCGGGGGTCGGCCTGATCGGGGTGGCAAACAACGCACGGACCGCCAGACACGCCGGACTACGTTTCCCACAGCGTCGACAAAATGCCGTAGCACAGGACGGGTTGCGACGCTGGCGCACCGTCCACACGGCGCCTTCGTTGCCGGTGTGCAGCCACAGTGCCGCGGCGCAGTCCGTGGCAGCGAGGCTCCGCCTTGCCGACACCGGCCGCTGAAACTTACACTGCCCACCTCACCGCCGCCCCGGCGGCCCAGTCCAACGAGGTTTATCCGACGCCATGCGCCACCGTGCCTTCGATCGGCTTCGCCTCGGCGTCAGATAAACGCTATTCGTTAGGCCCCTTTTTTGTCCTCATATGCATGGTCCTGCCTTTCTTGCGGAAGCTCCAACGAAAGGCATGTGGAGTCATGCATCAAGTGCGGTTGCGCTTCTCGGGCCACGGCAAAGCAAGTTCATGCATTTCAGGTAAAGCACCTTGCCCGCGGCGGCCAGCTGCAAGGCCAAGCGGGTGGTGGTGGGCAGGTCACTTACGGGCTGCACCCTTCGTTGGGCACTGGGCTGGGCGACGGCGAAAGCGTCCAGTCTTTGACGGTCAGCGAACCGTAAGCACCGAGGCGGAAGCACAGCGGCTCGGTGAGGCCCCGTTGTTTGCCTGTGTTGGGATTGGCGTAGGACGCAGTGTCACTAATTCCGGTCAGAGTGTTGTTGCTGATGATTGCCGCGTAGCTCGCGCTGTTCCGCATCAGGGGCCGCTGAATTCCGGTCAGCTCGAAGATGTTGTCGCGGATAAAGACCGTGGAAAAATCGGTGCTGACTCCGTCGCGTTCGCTGCGAAAGTCGAACAAGCCCTCGGTGCGCGGCGTGACGGTAGTCTGGCCCCGCACGTGGTTGTTGTAAAAGGCAAAGTTGTTGTAAACCCCCTCGTTCCAGTAGATGCCCCGCCCCGGATTCCTGATGAGGTTGTTGTGCATCTTGAGGCCACCGGGGGCCGGGACCGCATCAAAGCCGCTAATCAGATTGCCATAGTCTTGCGCCGCGGGGAAGTCGAAGAGGTTATGGTCCACCTCAATGCCGTTGCGCTGAAACTCGAGCGCGTAGGGGGTGTTGAAGTAGTTGTGGTGAATGCGGAAGCTGTAGCCTCCGTCGGGGAAGGTTCCACCCGCATACTTGGGCAGCGACACGGCGCCGCCCAGAAAATTGTGGTCAATCTCCACGAAGTGGTCGCTCTCGAAAGGCAGCTCGATGGAGAAAAAGACGTCAATGGTGTTGTGGTGGATGCGGACATTGCGGGCTTCCCGGCCCTTGATGCCGTAGCCGTCGTTCCCCACGCTGCGGCTGAAGCGGTTGTTGGCAATTTCAGACTTGCCGAAGTAGGTCAAGAAAAGCGCTCCGCCCGAAGACCCGCTGGTCACGTTCGACTTGTTACCGGCATCGAAGAAGGTGTTGTCCGTAGCCTTGAGGTTCTCAACTACGAACAATCGCGCACCTGCCCAGAGAAAGGACTTGAATTCAAGTTTGGAAAGGGTCACATTTTTGAGCGCGATGCCGCAGATACCGCCAGGGATGTTGGTTCCGGTCAGGGTCAGCTCTGTCACCGAGAAGTCCGCCGTATCCCGACCCAGGTTAATCAGGTATTTGCTGCAATCGACGGCGTTCACTGAGGCTCCTTCATCATTGTCGAGTCCCGCGTTACCTGGAGAAAAGCTGCTGGCGTTGGTAATGATGGTCTTGCCCGCGCCTGCCCCTCTCAGGCTTACGCCGGAGGAAATCTTGAGCGCTTGCAGGAGTTCAAAGGTTCCAGCCGCCAGGGTGAGCGTGTCGCCTGGCTTGGCTTGGGTCGCGGCCTCAAGCAGCCCCGACACGGTGGAAATGCCGGGAGCGGGAGGCACAACCACCGGCCCGGGAGCGGGGGGCGGAACCACTGGACCGCACTCAAGCTTGGCATCGGCCCAGTCAGCGTGGTCATAAGCAGTGCCGTCACCCGCCCCGGTCACATTCAGGCGCAGTTCCTTCACCCCCATCAGCGGCACGTTCACGTTTTGAGACGCTGAGTTGCCCCTCAACACCCCGCTGTCAAACACCTTTTTGCCGTCGACTAGCACCTGGAAGACCACCGACCCTCTTTGCCCCACCTCGTCGTCCAGCCCCACGGTTGCGCTGAATTTGGAACACTCGGCGTTCAGTGCGTAGCTGATGTCTGACTTGGCATGGACACCCAGGCCCTTGGCAAAGGTCTGACCCTCAAGAGTAAGGGTCTTGCCATCGCCCGCCTTTATTCCACCATTGGAACGGTCTTTTTCGATGGGACCGTAGCCGTTAGAAGCCTTAGTCCAGGGCAGGTCCGAGAGGAACGAGCTGCCGGCCGGCAGGACCTGCCCCTGAAGCGCCGCACCCTGAAGCGCTTCACTCGTCCAGGCGTCTTCGGACGTGGGGTACTCCTCAATGACCCCCGCTGGGGATTGTGTTCCACCGCACCCGGAAAGCACCACCAGCCCACACCCTAACAGCCACCGTTTGCCTGCTCTTGTCATAAAACTCCTTTAACGAAGCGTCCAGTCACGTGCTCCCGCCTCGCTGCCTCGCGTGAAAGCCGGAGTACTTAAGCCGAAACTGAAATAGTCGGAATTTGCTTTTTATCCTATCACCGTGTAGATGGCGTAGATGCCTTGTTTCAGGTGGGAACAAGGAGGACGGTTCTTGAACACCTGTACATTTTCTCGGCGGTCTTGCAACAAAATTCCCGTCTGCCCAGCGCTTAGGGATGGTCTGAACAATGCGCGTCACGACATGCATGTCGGCGAACCGCGCGATCGTGTTCGGCACCGAGAGTCAATTCAGCGCTCGCCGAGAGTTTTGACAGCGACGGCGCGGCCATTTTTCGGCCGTTTCAGGCCGCTGCCCCGCATTGCAGGCGCACTCATGCTTGGCCTTCCCACCTCACGCCCGGCGGCGCGTTCACCCGTTTGTGCGCGCCCTGGTAGCCCGCGTCCCCGAAGGCGTCGGTTTCGTCTCCGTGCAGCAGCGAGTTGGCTTCGACCACGTCGTTGACGTTGGCCGCCGTGCGTTTGACCGTGTGCACCAGGCCCGACTCGGCATCGGCTCCAATGTGCGCCTTCATGCCGAAGTACCACTGGTTGCCCTTCTTCGTCTGGTGCATCTCGGGGTCACGCTCGCCGCTGGGCCGCTGGCTGGATAGCGTCAAGCAGCGTGTCCGGTAAAACGACATTCAGCGTGGCCGGTTGGACGGGGATGAATGTCGCTGGTTTAGTGGGTCATGGGTTGGGGTCCTTTGGCTGTTTGTCGTTGTCGCTGGGTGATTGACGTTGGCGGTTTGCTTTGAGGTTGCTGCGCTCGAGTTTTTGCTGGCGCGCAGCTTCTTTGCTGCGGTAGCTCTCGACGTTGTTGAGCTCGAAGATCGTCGAGTGATGGACCAAGCGGTCGATGGCGGCCACCGTCATCCCCGGGTCGGTGAACACGCTGTCTGAACCGCCCCGGCTTTTGAGGAGGTTCCTTCGATTGAGAATGGAGCCATGATGAGGAAGTCCCCGAAGTTTTCCCCCGAGGTTCAGGATCGTGCGGTGCGCATGGTCTTCAACGCCAAGGATCAGTACCCGTCGCAGTGGGCGGCGATCGAATCGATCTCGGCCAAGATCGGCTGCACGGGCGAGACGCTGCGCAAGTG
>JAJAYS010000049.1 GCA_026786065.1 Polaromonas sp. | reverse complement strand
GTCAGCTTGAACCAGGCGCGTGCGAAGGCGTCGGCCAGTTGATCGGGGTTTTCGAAGAAGCGCCGGGAGATCTTTTCGTAGGCCGGGTCCATGCGCATCGACAGGTCGGTGGTCAGCATGGTCGGCCGGTGGCGTTTGGATGGGTCGTGCGCGTCCGGTATCAGGCCGTCGCCGCCCTTGGCCACCCATTGGTGCGCCCCGGCAGGGCTCTTGGTCAGCTCCCATTCAAAACCGAAAAGATTTTCAAAGTAGTTGTTGCTCCACTTCGTCGGGGTGCGGGTCCAGGTGACTTCCAGGCCGCTGGTGATGGTGTCGCCACCTTTGCCGGTGCCGAAGCTGCTCTTCCAGCCGAAGCCCTGCGATTCGATGCCGGCTGCCTCGGGCTCGGTTGAGACATGGGACGACGCGCCCGCGCCGTGGGTCTTGCCAAAGCTGTGGCCGCCGGCAATCAGCGCGACGGTTTCTTCGTCGTTCATGGCCATGCGGGCAAAGGTTTCACGGATGTCCACGGCGGCAGCGACCGGGTCGGGGTTGCCGTCCGGGCCTTCCGGGTTGACGTAGATCAGGCCCATCTGGACGGCTGCAAGCGGGTTTTCCAGGTTGCGGGTGTGGATGTCGCCGTCGGCCTTGTCGTCAGACACCAGCACTCCGCCGCCTTCGACGCCTTCGGAGCCTTGCGCATAGCGCACGTCACCACCGAGCCACTTGGTCTCGCGGCCCCAGTACAGGTCCTGGTCTGGTTCCCAGACGTCCTGGCGACCACCGGCAAAGCCGAAGGTTTTGAAGCCCATCGTTTCCAGCGCGACGTTGCCGGTGAGGATGTACAGGTCGGCCCATGAAATCTTCTGGCCGTATTTCTGCTTGACCGGCCACAGCAGCCGACGCGCCTTGTCCAGGCTGACGTTATCCGGCCAGCTGTTCAACGGCGCAAAACGCTGTTGGCCCCTGCCTGCACCGCCCCGGCCGTCGCCGGTGCGGTAGGTGCCGGCGCTGTGCCAGGCCATGCGAATGAACAGCGGGCCGTAATGCCCGAAGTCGGCCGGCCACCAGTCCTGGGAGTCGGTCATCAAGTCAGCCAGGTCTTTTTTAAGTGCGGCCAAGTCAAGGCTTTTAAAAGCCGCGGCGTAGTCGAATGCTTCCCCGACCGGGCTGGACTTGGCCGAGTGCTGATGCAGCAGATCAACCCGCAGTTGATTGGGCCACCAGTCGAGGTTGGTCCGGCCCACGCCTGCTGCTGCGTTGAAGGGGCATTTGGCTTCCGTCTTCTGGTTGCTCATTGGGAGTTCCTTTTTTTTTCATGGGGTGGACGACGTCACCGGCTAATTTTGGTGGAAAGCTGGTCTTGAGACCATTAAAAATTCTTGATGGCGGCGATAGCCTGGGCCGGTCTGGGAGGCCTGGTTCGACGCAAACCGCAGCACGGCCGAAGGACCACCCAGGCACGACCGAAGCACCAATACGCCCCCGGCGAAAGGGGCAAAGCCCGATCCTTACAATGCTTCGCTGCCCTTCAAACCTCTTTCCCGAAAGCAGTCATGGCCATCTACCAGCTCGACGATTCGATTCCCCAGGTCCCCGCGTCGGCCTGGGTGGCAGACAGCGCCCAAGTGATAGGCCGTGTGGCGCTGGGCGAGGATTGCAGCGTCTGGTTTGGTGTGGTGGCGCGCGGCGACACCGAAACACTGACCATCGGGCGCGGCAGCAACATTCAGGACGGCAGCGTGCTGCACGCCGACCCCGGCATGCCGCTGGTGATCGGCGAGAACGTTACCGTGGGCCACCAGGTGATGCTGCACGGCTGTAGCATCGGCGACGGTTCGCTTATCGGCATTCAGGCGGTCATTCTGAACGGCGCGCGCATCGGCAAAAACTGCCTGGTCGGCGCCGGTGCGCTGGTGACCGAAGGCAAGGAATTCCCCGACGGCTCGATGATTTTCGGCAGCCCGGCCAAGGCGGTGCGGCAACTTAGCCCGGAGCAGATTTCCGGCATGCAATCGGCGGCGACGCACTACGTCGACAATGCCAGGCGCTATAGGGTTGGGTTGAAAAAGCTGGCCTGAAACCTACCCGGACCAACCAGACCATGATTCAACCTGACCATTTCAAAGATGCGGGTCTTCCCATTTCAGCAGGAGCCGCGGAACCGGCTTTGCCGGGCCGCAGGCGCAGCGCCCCCCGGTTGACAGCGAACCACACGCAGTGGAGAGCGTGGGGGCCAAATGAGTGAACTCCACAAATTCATATTTGACGGCTTGCCGGTACGCGGCATGCTGGTGCGCCTGACCGGCGCCTGGCAGGAAATCCTGCAGCGCCGCGCTGGCGCTGGCGGCTATCCGGACGAGGTACTGCGCCTGCTAGGCGAGATGACCGCCGCCGGAGTGCTGATGCAGGGCAGCATCAAGTTCAATGGCGCGCTGACGCTGCAGATTCTTGGCGACGGCCCGGTGAAGCTCGCGGTGGCGGAGGTGCAGCCTGACCTCAACCTGCGCGCGACCGCCACGGTCACCGGCGAGGTGCTGGCGGGCAGCACCTTGAGCCAGCTGGTCAACGTCGGCAACCAAGGCAAATGCGCGATCACGCTGGAGCCCAAAAGCCGGCTGCCGGGGCAGCAGGCCTACCAGGGTGTGGTGCCGCTGTACGGCGACCAGCGCGAGAAGTTAGAGAGCCTGGGCGAGGTACTGGGCCACTATATGCTGCAAAGCGAACAGCTCGACACCAAACTGATCCTGGCCGCCGATTCGCAGGTCGCGGCGGGCCTGCTGATTCAGCGGCTGCCGGTCAAAGGGCAGGGCAACCTGGAAGGCCGAAGCGAGCGGGATGCCAACGAAGACCAGATCGGCCTCAACGAAGCCTACCTGCGCATCGCGCTGCTGGCCCAGACGCTGACACCGGCCGAACTGCTCGGGCTGGACGCTGAAACCGTGCTGCACCGCCTGTTCTGGCAGGAAAGCCTGGTGCGCTTCGAGCCGCTGACTCCCGCGTTTGCCTGCAGTTGTTCGCGTGAGCGGGTCGCCTCAATGCTGCGCAGCCTGGGGGCTGGCGAGGTAGAAGGCATCATTGCCGAGCGCGGCAGCGTCGGCGTGGGCTGCGAGTTTTGCGGCGCGCAGTATGCGTTCGACCCGGTCGATGCGACGCAGCTTTTTGTCGGCGGTGCGACGCCGCCCCCGCCGCAGACCATGCAGTAGAAGTAGAGCTGCGGCGGCCGGCTGCGGCCGTCGCTATCATTTAAGTAGCTGCTTACGCCCGATTTAATTGGCTAAAAAGCCTTTTTCGCTTAAAAAGCGTAGCTTCACAGCAGGTCGCACTTGCAATAGTTTTCCCCTCTCCCGGCGGGAGGGGGCAGAAGGCAATGACGCTGTTGGGAAAGCTGAGTAGTGACTAAAAATCTCAGCGCGAGATCTGCACGAAGATTTCGTTCGGCTTGACCATGCCCAGTTCGCTGCGGGCTTTTTCTTCGACCATTTCCAGCCCATCGCGCAGGTCGCGCACTTCGGCGGCCAACTGGTCGTTGGCAAGCTGGATCTGCGCATTTTTAACGCGCTGCTCGTCCAGCCGCTGCTGCAATTCCTGGACGCTGGGCAAACTGCCTTTGCCGATCCACAGCTGCGCCTGGAACAGCACCACAAGTGCCAGCAGGATCAGCGGAATGAAGCGGTGTTGCACGGTGGCTCAGGCCTGGCAGGCCCGCTCCACAAGCCTTGCCAGCGGGTGCGGCTGAGGCGGTATTGCACGCGGGCCGTGCAACACCACACTAACGAATGCTGTAGAACGCATCACGGCCCGGGTAGGTGGCGATGTCGCCAAGGTCTTCTTCGATGCGCAGCAACTGGTTGTACTTGGCGGTGCGGTCCGAGCGCGACAGCGATCCGGTCTTGATCTGGCCGGCATTGCTGCCGACGGCGATGTCGGCAATCGTCGTGTCTTCGGTCTCGCCCGAGCGGTGGCTGATGACGGCGGTGTAACCGGCCCGCTTGGCCATTTCGATGGCGGCGAAGGTTTCGGTCAGCGTGCCGATCTGGTTGATCTTGATCAGGATCGAATTGGCAATGCGCTTGTCGATGCCTTCCTTGAAGATTTTGGTGTTGGTGACAAACAAATCGTCACCGACCAGTTGCACCTTTTTTCCAAGGCGTTCGGTCAGCACCTTCCAGCCGTCCCAGTCGCCCTCGGCCATGCCGTCTTCAATGCTGATGATCGGGTATTTATCGACCCAGGTGGCGAGCACGTCGGTCCATTCGGTGGCGGTCAGGCTCAAGCCTTCCGCTGCCAGCGTGTATTTGCCGTCTTTGTAGAACTCGCTGGCTGCGCAGTCGAGCCCGAGGGCAATCTGCTCGCCCGCCACGTAACCGGCTTTGTCGATGGCTTCAAGAATCATCTGGATCGCCGCTTCGTGGTTCGCGACGTTCGGCGCGAAGCCGCCCTCGTCGCCGACCGCCACGCTCATGCCCTTGTCGTGCAGGATGGTCTTGAGGGCATGAAACACCTCGGCACCGTAGCGCACCGCTTCGCGAAAGCTGGTCGCACCGACCGGAATGATCATCAGCTCCTGCAGATCGAGGTTGTTGTTGGCATGCGCGCCGCCGTTGACGACGTTCATCATCGGCACTGGCATCTGCATCGCGCCGCTGCCGCCGAAATAGCGGTACAGCGGCAGCCCGGCTTCTTCGGCGGCGGCGCGTGCCACCGCCATGCTGCCCGCGAGCATCGAGTTGGCACCCAGGCGCGACTTGTTTTCGGTGCCATCGAGGGCGATCAGCGTGCGGTCCAGAAAAGCCTGCTCGCTGGCATCAAGACCGAGCACCGCTTCAGAGATTTCGCCGTTGATGAATTCAACCGCCTTCAGTACGCCTTTGCCGAGGTAGCGCGACTTGTCGCCGTCGCGCAGCTCTATGGCCTCGCGCGAGCCGGTCGATGCGCCCGAGGGCACGGCGGCCCGGCCCATCACGCCGGACTCCAGCAATACGTCGCATTCGACGGTCGGGTTGCCACGGCTGTCGAGAATTTCACGGCCGACGATATCGACAATTGCACTCATTATTTTTCCTTGAAATGAAAAGAGGAGTCAGGCCGCCGCAGCAACGCCTTCGACCAGAACCATGTTGAAAAATTCGGTTGCGCCCTTGCGCTTGTCGCGTGCGGCGCGGTAAAGCTCGCCGTCGTGGAAGGCCTTGGCCTTGGCAAAGTCGGGAAAGCGCAGCATTGCCATGCGGGTCGGTTGCCAGCTTCCTTCGAGCGTTTCAAACTTGCCGCCGCGAACCAGATACTCGCCGCCAGCGGCCGCCACGGCAGCCGGCGCCGCTGCCATGTATTGCTTGTACTGCTCCATGTCGGAGATGTTCATATCGACAATGATGTAGGCGCAGGTCATCAGAAGGTCTCCTTGGTATTCAGTTGAAATCGTTTTCGAGGAAGGGCGATTTTTTGACCACCCGGTCCAGCTCCACCAGCGTTTCAAGCAGCGCCCGCATGTGGCGCAGCGGTACCGCGTTGGGGCCGTCGCTCAGGGCCTTGGCGGGGTCCGGATGCGTCTCCATGAAAAGCCCGCTTACGCCC
>JAJAYS010000048.1 GCA_026786065.1 Polaromonas sp. | reverse complement strand
CGCTGACAAGCCCGCAAAACTGCGATGCCATCGGGGAATCGCGATGCGGCGCAGCCTGCCGCAGGCTGGTTGCAGCAGCATCGGAATACCAGGCGCCGGCAGCCGGTTACCATCGCTTCCAGAACGCCAGAATGCGGGTGTAGTTCAATGGCAGAACGGCAGCTTCCCAAGCTGCATATGAGGGTTCGATTCCCTTCACCCGCTCCATGTCTCAATAAGTGCGTGATTTCATTTAGGAAATCGCACTTTTTGGCACCACGATACAGCGCACTCATACAAAGTGAGGCTGCTGTGGATAGTATTTATAGACGCAAAAGTGGTGTCTACTTTGCCCGACTCGTCGTTCCAGCTCGCTTGCGGCTGGTCGTTGGGAAGACTGAATTGCTGGCGTCAACAGGGGTAAGGGATCTTTACCTTGCAAAAATTGTCGGTGCTGAGATTCTTGCCGCGTGGCGACGGCGAATCCTTGACCTTGCTGGATTAGCCGCCGTGGACATTGTTCAACTGAAAATTGGGTCGCTGACGCTGGCGGGCGCTCGCCTTTTGCAGTTTCGGCAGGAGGTGGCGGCGGCGGCGTCCGGTATCGATGTGGACTCGCTTCTCCGTCATGCGGTAGTGCAACATTCGTTCTGTAATTTCTCCGGGCATTGAACCTGAACCTTTATGGAAGTTTCTGGTTTTGGGATCTTTCAATCAGGCCCCTGCCAGGCAGCCGGAGTTCCCCCTCGACGGCACAGCGTGGCAGGCCTGGACCGACACAGAAAGAACGTATTTCACATGGCCCAACGAACCCAACTTGACGAAAGCAGCCACCCACTGCATATTTGATAGCTGCTCGCGCACGCACTACTTGGTCTAGCGACATTCTTAGCATACATAAAGTGCTTCGCAGGTGCTTGATCAGCTTCCGCGATGGCGTCAGATTGCGACGATTCTTTGGCGCGCGCGTTGCCGCCACCTCCACCAGCGCGGTCAGCCGGGTTCGCTGTCTGAGGGATGGCGCTGCGCGCTTATGCCAGCGCTCCCAACATCACCGCTTTCTTATGGCGTGAGTCTGTAGCTTCGGTCAGTGGCAACGGCGGAGTAACGCCATTACCAGGCACCACCAAGCTGTCGTGCAGCTTCTGCGAGCAGCGCGGTCATGCAGTGCGACCTGACTTTTTGATTGAGCTTCGCTGCGCGCTGTGGGTCAGTCCGCCAGGCATCACCGCTTTCGGTTTGCCAGCGTTGTAGTGTTGGTCAGTGCGCGCGGTTCGGCTTGGCCCCGCGCGGATTCGCAAATTCGGAGTCAGGTCTTGCATTTCAACCTTCAGCAATCCAAGTTTTCTTGTCCCGACTTGGCTGTTACCTCACTCCGCAAACCCTCCTGCTTTCGCTAACGATGCGGCTCACCTTCGCGTGGTGCAGGCCAAAGGCTTGCTTAAACAGGCTTATGCCGGAATGCAAGACCCGATCCCCGTTTATGTGCCACATCCACCTTGACAACTTCCGGTTTGCTTGCACTCATTGCCCGCCTCGGTCGCAACTCAACGAAGCTGCTCCGGTTACTTGCAGTTCGTCATACACCGGACGGCTTTCGTATCCGGTCTGTCGTCGATGATGAACCCGTTCCGGTTCGGCATTTGAACCATCGCAAGCGTCTTGCTGTTCATCTCGTCCGTGGCGCCCACCAGTCCATTCAGATTGAGCAGGTAAGCCGACAGCGCATACACCTCGTCATTGCTCAGCGATTGAGGGTTATTCATTGGCATAGCGCGACGGATGTAATCGAACAGGATCGGCGCGTAGGGGTACATGCTTCCCGGGGTCAAGACCCGCGTGTTAGTGGTGAACGAGCCGATGCCGCCAACCATGGTTCCAAAAACCGGACCGCCCTTCGCGTCTACCCCGTGGCAAGCCAGGCATTGTTTCTCATACACCGTTTTGCCGACAACAGCGTTGCCTTTGCCCGGTGGAAGGCCGGCCCCATCCTGGGTCCGGATATCGATGTTCCAGGCTGCCAGCTCCTGTTCGGAAATAGTTTTCCCAAAAGCTGCACCGCCCGCGCTGGAAGGTCCCTTTGGCGCGGTCATGCAGGCGCTCACCAACATCAGTGGCAACAGCGCTGCCAGACGTTTAACCGATGCCATTTGTCACCTCCCCGGATGCGCTGACGTTCCACGGGAATATCCCGTTGTGATGCTGGACGAACCCGACGATGGCGCGCGACTTTTTAATGTCCTCGACTGTCGGTTGCACATACCCGGTGCTGTCCACCGCTCGACTCGCAATGACCGCAGGTCCGCCTTGCCAATTCCAGTTGAATCGAAATCGGGTCAAGCACTTGTCAATGACTGGGTCTTCAAGAACCGCTTGCTGCCATGTCTTGCCACCGTCCACGGTCACATCCACTGCGGCGATCTTGCCGTTGCCTGACCACGCAAAGCCCTGAATTTCATTGAAGCCGCGTTGCAGATTCATGCCGCCGGACGGTCTTGTTACGACTGACTTTGCTTCCATCACAAAGCTGAATTTGCGCCACATTCCGTTTGGCATCGGGTCGGTATAGCGCGCTGTTTCGCCACGCACATGCCACGGCTCGGTACCGGCCTTGATCCGTCTCAGCCACTTGACGCTGACATTGCCCTCCCATCCGGGAATGAACAGGCGTAGCGGATAACCGTTCTCGGGGCGCAGCATCTCCCCGTTCATCGCATACACCAGCAAGGCATCGTCGAGCATTTTCTCGACCGGGATACTGCGCAGGTGAGCCGACCCGTCCGCGCCTTCGGCAATCAACCACTTCACCTCCGGCAGCATGCCTGCCTCATCCAGCAACCATGAGACCGGCACACCGGTCCATTGCGCGCAAGACAGCAGACCGTGCGTCTGCTGCACTGTTTTGGAGGCCGGCTTGAGCCAGTCAGTGAGCCCGTTTCCGGAACACTCCATGAAATAGAACTTGGACACTGACGGGTAACGCATCAGGTCCGACATGCTCAGCTTCAGCGGCTTGCGCACCATGCCGTGCAAAGCAAGCACATGCGTATCCGGATTAATGTCAGGCACACCGTTGTGATGGCGTTCGAAGAACAGACCGTTTGGTGTCGTGATGCCTGGCTGCGATTGCAGCGGCGTCATGCTCCAGTCAGAAAAATTCTGTCTATTGACCAGTATGTCGGAGCGCCGTCGCTTGACCTGTGCTTCAAACTTCGACGGCAGGCCGTACTCCTCCGGCGGAATGGATCGGCCCATTTGCTTGTTTGATTCCGGCACAGGTAAATCCTGACCGGAAGCGACAGCGGACACGCCCAGTGCGCCGGCACCACTTGCCATGGCAATCGAGTTCCGAAGAAATGATCGCCGTTTGCGATTGTGGGTCATCGAACTCCCTGCCTGGAGTTCGATCTTTGAAGAATCGACGATGTCTTTTGGTTTTTCGATCACTTTCACGATAATCTTCTCCTTTTTTTATTGAAAATCGCTTAAAACTGACCCGCTCTTTTCATCAAAAAATAACCCACTCTGTTTGTGCTCAGATTCCACAAAAGTGGACCTGTTTGACCTGCCCCGCAAGACATTGGGCACGATGGCCGCGATCGCCGACGAAGAGGAAATTCAACCTCATGAGCCCAAGTATCTGGCCGTATCGCGTCCTCAGAATACTTGTTTACCCGCAGGCAGCAGGCTGACTCTCCAAAAATTTTTGTCCCATTGGGCACGAGCGGGGTGCCGACCTGCCAAATAACGCAGCCTACTCTATCTTCTGAAAGGTCGAAGCCTCCTCAAAACCTGCGGCGATTACGGCTTTACCCAGCACATCCGCCTCGTCGCGCTGCAGTAGCGCCTTGAGCAGCGGCGGCTCGAAGTGGCGCTGGACCGTGATGGCGTAAAAGCTCTCGAACAGGTGCGGAACCACCGCGTATTCTTGTAGCGCTCCGCTCAGCAGCTCGTCGCGGACCACCACTGCAGGCAGCAACGCGACCCCGTCTGTATCACGCGCTAGCAGGCGCATCATGGCCATGTCGTCGACCTCGGCCAGAACCCGGCAGCGCAGTCCGGCCTGCTCGCACATCAGGTCGAAGCCGGCTCGGATCTCGTTGTCACGACCGGGCAGCAGCAGCGGCACCTCGGCCAGCTCATCTGGGTATCGAAAGGCCTTTCCGCTAGGGCGTGGCTGGCCGACCAGGCTGATCGGCTGGCGTGCGACACGCCGGCAACGCCACGGGTGATTGACGTCTGCCTGCACCGGGCTATTGCTGAGCACCACGTCGACCGTGTGCACCGACAGGCGGGCTAGCAACTCGGTCAGCGAGCCCGATTGCAGAACCAGTTCGACGTCTGCACGTTGAAGCAGCGGTCTGACGAAATTCTCCTGAAAGTTGCGCGACAACGTGGCCACCGCACCGATACGCAGTACCTGGCGTTCAAGCCGCCGGCCGTCGCGCAGCGTGGCAACCAGCTCGTTGCCGGCGGCAAAGATGGTGTCTGCGTATGCCAGCGCCACCCGGCCGGCCTCGGTCAGCTGAAGCGTGCGGCCCTGGCGCGTGAAGAGCGGCCGCCCGAGCTGGTCTTCGAGCTGTTTGATCTGGGCCGACAGAGCCGACTGCGACACGTTCAGCTGGCCTGCGGCGCGTGTGAGATGCCCCTCCCGGGCCACCGCCCAGAAGTAATGGAGATGGTGAAAGTTGAGGCGCGCCATAAATTAAAACATATTAAAAAAAGAACGAAATGTAAATATCAATGAATTTTACTTGGGTAAAGAGCTTCGGTACAGTCGCGCTCAGTTCAAGCCACCGAGGTCACCATGATGCAAACCCTGCTCTCCGATATGCCAGCCGGGCGTGCTGCCCTGCTGGCTGCCGTACCCCTGCTGTACCTGCTGGCCGCCGCGGCTGCGGGTTCCCCCGCTTCGGTCGACACACGCTGGCGCATGGCGCGGCTATCCGCAGCCGCCGCGGTCGGCGCTTCGACGCTGACGCTCGTTTGGCTACTGGCCAGCGGTGCGGGCTTGGTACGCGGGCCGGCGCTCTTGGCGCTGGGCGAGCTCGGCGCGCTGCACCTCAGCCTGCGCAGTGACGCTCTGGGCGCGCTGATGCTGCTGCTGGTGAGCTTTATCGGCTGGCTTATCGTCGGCTATTCGCAGACCTATCTGGGCGGTGAACGCGGCCAGCCGCGCTACATCCGTGGCCTGATGCTGACGCTGGCCGCGGTCTCGCTGCTGGTGCTGAGTAACAACCTGCTGCTGCTCGCGCTGTCCTGGATCTTCACCAGCCTGGCGCTGCATGGCCTACTGACCTTTTTCGAAACCCGGCCGCAGGCATTGGTCGCCGCGCACAAGAAGTTCATCGCCAGCCGGGTCGCCGACCTCTTCCTGCTCGCCGCAATCGTACTGGTCAGCCAGCAGCTCGGCACACTGGAGATCGACGAGGCCATCGCCGCCGCAAAGGCGCTGCCTGCGATGACCGGCCCACTGCAGGCCGCCGCGCTGCTGCTGGCGGCCAGCGCGCTGATGACGTGCGCGCAACTGCCGGTGCACGGCTGGCTTATCCAGGTGATGGAAGCGCCGACCCCTGTGTCAGCGCTGCTGCACGCCGGCGTCGTCAATCTCGGTGGTTTTTTGCTCATCCGCATAGGCAGCCTGGTCGGCGACGTGCCGGCAGCACAAGCGCTATTGGTGGTATTTGGAAGCGTAACCGCAGTGGTGGCAGCGCTGGTGATGATGACGCGCATCAGCATCAAGGTCTCGCTGGCTTGGTCGACCTGCGCGCAGATGGGTTTCATGTTGATGCAGTGCGGCCTTGGCCTGTACGACCTGGCGCTGCTGCACTTGGTGGCGCACTCGCTGTACAAGGCGTACGCCTTTCTGGGCGCCGGTAGCGCGGTCGAACAGAACCGTCTGCAGCAGATGACACCACCGTCACCGCCGCTGTCAGCTAGTCAGTGGTTGCTGGGTGCCTTGGTCGGCATGGTGGTGGTGGCCGCTGCAGCGCTGGTCTGGGGCTTCAGTCCGGCCAAGGCACCAGCGCTGTGGGCACTCGGCGGCATCCTGTCTCTGGCGCTGGCACCGCTGCTCGCCGGGCCGATGTTGCGGGCCGGCGGCTGGTGGCGGCTGGCGGGGCTGGCCGGCGCCTTCGCCGTCGCCTTGGCCTACTTCGGCCTGCACGCGGTGTTCAGCCGCTGGCTCAGCACTGAAAGCATTGGGGCCGCGCCGAGTATGGCGCTGGTAGCCTGGGTACTTTGCTGCTTCGGGCTTCTGTTCGTGGTGCAGGGCGCTGTGCGCGCCCGCCCGCAAGGCGCGCTGGCTCGCAGTCTCTACCCTTGGCTGTTTGCCGGCCTGTACCTTGACGAACTCTTCACCCGATTGACCTTTCGCGTTTGGCCCGCGCGCGCACCCACCACGCCCGGCACGCTGGACAAGCCGACGGCCCTCACCAACTTTCGAACGCCTGGAGACCTGTGATGAACACCCTTGCCGAACCCGTCGCGCCAACCGTTGTCGCCATGCAAACCGCCATCGACGCCGCCTGCGCGCGTATTGCGCCAACCTGGCCGCTCGACCGCTTCATCGCTGTCAATCCCTATTGGGGCCAGCTCGAGCGGCCGATCGCCGCTGCCGCGGCGCATCTGGCGGGGCTGTCGGGGAGCCCGATGCTGATGCCGCGACGCTGGATGCTCAGCCAGTGGCAAGCCGGACGTATAGGCCGCCAGCACCTGCAGGCAGCCATCGTCGCTGCTGGGGTGCGGATCAGTATCGACGAACTGGTCGATGGCTTGAACAACGAACCTGCGATGCCGGCGCGGCTGCCGCTGGCCACCGACATCGTAGATGCTAACCGCGACCTCGGCCACGCGATGGCCTGGCGCGACTACATCACCCACCACATCAGCCAGACCTGCGGTGCGTATTTCGACCAAGGGCAGGCTGCCTGGGGCCCCGACCACAACGGTGGCCTCTACCCGAGCTGGCTGCGTCAGTCTGCGCATGACTTCAGCCCGGCCATGCTGATGGGCTACAGCGCCTTCACGCAGCGCTTGGCAGCGCTGCCGTCCGAACCGCCGGCGCTGATCGCCGCCGCCTTGCGCGCCTTGCGCGTGCCAGCCGAAGCACACGAGGCCTACTTCACAGCGTTGTTGATGAGCATCAACGGCTGGGCATCGTGGTGCGCCTACCATCGCTGGCAGGCGCGACTGGAACAGCGGGACGACGTACAGATCGTGCATCTGTTGGCCGTGCGCTTGGCCTGGGAGTGGCTGCTGCACGAAGGCCACCCTGCGCTCGGTATGGCCGACAAACTGTCGGGCGCCTGGCGCACCAGCGATTCCGTAATCCGCAGCGCCGAAGCGGCGTTGCAGCACGACTGGCTGTGGCAGGCTGCGCTTGAACGCAGCTACCAGACGCCGCTGTGCCAGGGCCTGATGACAGCCCCGGCGACGCTACCCGACACCGCACCGCCTGCGGTGCAGGCGGTGTTCTGCATCGACGT
>JAJAYS010000047.1 GCA_026786065.1 Polaromonas sp. | reverse complement strand
CGGGGGGGGCGTAGCGGCCCCTGGCGGCGTGCGAGAACAGCACCGCCCGGGCGGTTTCACGGGCCCGCGTGGCGGCCAGCCGCCCGGCGACTTGGTTGCTGACGCGTGCGACCGGGTCGTAAACGCTCCCGGCTGCGTTTCGGGTGACAGCCAAGGGCAGAGGAGCGTTCATGCGGAAGTCCCGGTTGCGGGTTTAGCGAAGGGGGGAGGCGCGGACTGAGGCTGCGCGGGGCGTGGGCGTTTCGCCGGGTTCGGCGAGCGTGGCGTTGCGCAACTGCGCGACCACCACGTCGCGCTTGCGGATCAGATGGTCGGCCAGCACCCGGCGCATCGCCGGCGCGTCACGGCGCGTCAGCGCGTCAATCATCTGTTCGTGCTCGGCCACCGCGTCCTGCCATTTCTCGCCGTCCTGGTTGGAGCGAAAGCGCAGCGCCTGCAGCCGGGCATTGACCTGCTTGTAGGTGGCGCTCAGCACCGGGTTTTTCGCGGCCGCGTTGATGGCGCTGTGGATCGACGCGTTCAGCCGGTAGTAGGCCGGCAGGTCGCGCCGCGTGTAGGCCGCCAGCATTTCGAAGTGCTTCGCCCGGATCTCGACCAGTTCGGATTCGGTGATGCGCACCGCAGCCAGCTCGCCCGACTGCGCCTCCAGCCCGGCCATGACTTCAAAAGTGTTGAGGATGTCGGCTTCGGTGAGTTCGACCGCAATCGCCCCCCGGTTGGGCAGCAGCTCGACCAAGCCTTCGGCCGCGAGCATCTTGATGGCCTCGCGCAGCGGCGTGCGCGACACATTCAGCACCGCGCTGAGCTCGCGTTCGTTCAGCTTGGCGCCCGGCGCAATGCGGTTTTCGACCAGCATTTCGCGCAGCCGGTGCGCGACCTGCGCGTGCAGCGACGCGCCGGGAATCAAGATGATTTCAGCAGACATTACCAAATTTTGTATGCAAAGTTTGCGGCTGTCAAACCGGGCTGGTTGATTTGGCTGCATAAAGTCCGGGAGCGTGGAAATTCATTTAAGCCCTCTTTCAATAGGAGAGGGGACAATCGAGGATAGCTCGTGGCTTATTGGTGAAAGTTTTGATTGACAAATTGGTTTTGTATGCAAAAAATGGCGAACTGATGCTCCGAACCCATGTAGAGACGAACCCGATGCTGACACTCGACTTTCACCCCACCGGCCGACACTTCCTGCAGATACCCGGCCCCTCCCCGGTGCCCGACCGCATCTTGCGGGCCATGAGCCTGCCGACCATAGACCACCGCGGCCCGGAGTTCGCTGCGCTCGGTCTGAAGGTGCTGGCCGACATCCGAAAAATTTTCCAGACCACGCAGCCGGTCGTCATCTATCCGGCCTCCGGCACCGGCGCCTGGGAGGCGGCGATGGTCAACACCCTGAGTTCCGGCGACCATGTGCTGATGTACGAAACCGGCCACTTCGCGTGGATGTGGCAAAAGCTGGCGGTGCGGCTGGGCCTGCAGGCCGAGGTGATGGGCTATCCGGGTCCGGACGTCTGGCGCCACGGCGTGCAGGCGCATTTGATCGAGCAGCGCCTGAAGGCCGACACCGGCCACAGCATTAAGGCGGTCTGCGTGGTGCACAACGAAACCTCGACCGGCGTCACCAGCAACATCGCTGCGGTGCGGCGCGCCATTGACTCGGCCAGACACCCGGCGCTGCTGATGGTCGATACGATTTCCGGGCTGGCCTCGGCCGACTACCGACACGACGAATGGGGTGTTGATGTCAGTATCAGCGGCTCGCAAAAAGGGCTGATGCTGCCGCCTGGCATCAGCTTCAACGCGGTATCTGGCAAAGCCCTGGAGGTCAGCAAAAAGGCCACGCTGCCGAAGGCATTCTGGGCCTGGGACGAGATCATCGAAGGCAACAAGTCTGGCTACTGGCCTTCCACACCAAACACCAATTTGCTTTACGCGCTGAGTGAATCCTGCGACATGCTGCTCGGACAGGGGTTAGACGCCGTGTTTGCGCGGCACCAGCGCTGGAGCGAGGGTGTGCGTGCGGCGGTCAAGGCCTGGGGGCTGCAGATTCAGTGCGCCGACCCGTCGGTCTATTCACCGGTGCTGACCGGTGTGATGACGCCCGACGGCGTCGATGCCGACGCGGTGCGCAAGCTCATCTATGAGCGCTTCGACTGCTCGCTGGGTACCGGCCTGGGCAAGGTCAAGGGCAAGATGTTCCGCATCGGTCATCTGGGCGACTGCAACGATCTGACGCTGATGGCCGCGCTGGCGGGTTGCGAGATGGGCCTGAAGCTGTCTGGCGTCAAGCTTGCCGGCTCGGGCGTGCAGGCGGCGATGGATTACTTTTCAAGCCACGCCGCCGTGGTTCTGCAGCGCAAGGCCGCCTGAGCGGCCTGTCGTTCTTTCTTTCGTTTCGCCGATCACTACAACCCGGAGACAACTTCATGCAACGCAGAACCTTCGTAACCGCTGCGACCGCCACGGCAGCCAGCATGGCCGCGCCCATGCTTTGGGCGCAAAACCTGCCAGCCGGGCCGGTGCGCATCATCGTCGGCTTCGCGCCGGGCGGGGGCACCGACATCCTGGCGCGGGTCATCGGGCAAAAACTCGCCATGATGTGGAACACCCAGGTCATCGTCGAAAACCGGGCCGGTGCGGCCGGCACCATCGCCGCCGATTTCGTTTCCAAGCAGGCCGGCGACGGCAACACGCTGCTGATGGCGCATATCAATAGCCAGGCCATTACACCGGCGCTGGTCAAGCTCAACTACGACCCCGAAAAAGACTTCCAGCCTGTCGTTCTGGTGGGGATCACGCCCAACCTCCTGATCTGCAACCAGCAGCAGCCAGCCAAAACCGTCAAGGACCTGGTCGAGCTGTGCCGGGCCAATCCGGGCACGGTCAGTTTCGGCTCGGCCGGCAACGGCTCGGCCCAGCACCTGGCGCTAGAGATGTTCATGCTGGCTGCCAAGGTGAAGGCGATCCACGTGCCGTACAAAGGGTCGGGTCCGATGCTCACCGACCTGATTGGCGGCACCATCCAGTACAGCTTTGACACCATGACCGCCGCCACGCCGCATGTGAAGGGCGGCAAGGCCATCGCCATCGCGCAGACCCGCGAAAAACGCGCTGCCGCCTATCCCAATGTACCGACCATGGCCGAGTCGGGCTTTCCAGGCTTCGAAGCCACCACCTGGTACGGCCTGGTCGGCCCTGGCAAGATGCCGGTGGCGATGGCCAAGCGCATGAACGAGGACGTCAACAAGGTGATGCAGATGCCGGACGTGATGGAAAGGCTCGCTGCCTCGGGCGCCCAGGATGGCGGTGGCTCGACCGAGAAGTTCGG
>JAJAYS010000046.1 GCA_026786065.1 Polaromonas sp. | reverse complement strand
CTGAATCACCGCGTGGCGGGACGCGAACTCTGCGCGAAACAAACTGGTCTCCCGCTGCGCGAACTGCAGATTGCGGGCGCCAACGGACCGCAAGCTGGCCCTTCCCGTGTCGGCGTGCCACAGGTCCGCGGCGATGCTGCCCAGTTGGGCCTCCATCGCGCACGCCACTGCCGCCCGCGCCGCTGCTCAAGCCATCCGGCAAGGTCATCCTCACGCCAGCCGACGCACGCGGGGGTGTCCATTAATGCGCTTGCAGGCTCCGACCACGGAGCGGCTCGCCGCTCCGCCGGACTGGCAGAGCCCCCTTGTCGCTCAGCGCAGCGGCGAGCAGCGCCGACCTCCGCCTCCAATTCCGGTCGCGGTTTTCGGTGCGCAGCAACTCGAACACGCGGCGGGCACTTTTGCGTGTCGACCGCAGCCAGGCCGCCGTGGCCGGGCTCTGCGCCGCGTCAGTTTTTAGCGGCCGTCGACTTGCGCTGCTGCCACGCCTCGTTGAGCTCGCTTTCCATCTCCTCGGGCGAGATCAGGTTGTCCTGGTTCTTGTCAATCTTTTTCCAGTCGCGCACGTCGCCAGCAGCAAGGGCAGGGCCTGCTTTGGCAGACGGCGCCGCGCGCGCCGCGCTTGCGCGTGGCTCGGGTTTGGCGCCGCGATCACGGTCATGCGCTCGCTGGGTGTTGGCGTCCATCGACTCGATGGTTGGGGCGGCGCCCGGCTTCAAGTCTTCTCGCGCCGGCATCACTTGAGTCTGGTCGGCCTTGTTCGTCTTGGCGCCGGCCTTTGTGTCGTCTGCGGCCCAAGCGGCGGCGCCGACCATGGACGTCGCGGCAAAGGCTGCCACGTTCAATGCAGTGGTAATGCGATTCATAAATTTCCTTCGCTACAGAGGTGCATGGGCTTTGGCGCCAGCGGTCAAAACGCCCGCGCGCCTTTAATACCTTACTCGGCGCCGCACCACGCCACTGTCAGGATCCAGGCAGAAGTCACGTCAGACACGGCTGGCGCCGTTGGTCGATGGCGCGGGCCGGGCCGACTACAAGCTCCCACGGTGATGCATTAAGCGTCCTAAATGCCTGAATCGCGCACAGAGGAAATAGACAGCGCCCGACGGTCTGCGCTGCGCTTTTGCTCCGTCCAACCTGGACCCCCACTGCAATGCCAAAGCGGCCGGTGGATGCGGCCGTTTCCCGGTGATCGGCGCAGGGTGGTTTTCACGTTCTCAGGCCTCCAATCCCGGGGGTGGGCGAACCAGAGAGACAAGCGATGAAAGTTCAAGCCTGTCTGGACTTCGGTGACCGCTGCAAGGAAGCGAAGGAGTTTTAGGAACACGGCGTCGGCGTCGGCCCCAAGGTCAAAGACCTGATGCGCATGAAGCACTGCCCCGATCCGGCGGTGTAGCCACCGCCCGGGAGTGAAGACCAAATCCTGCATGCGAGCTTTGTGATCGGCGACACCGAGCCGATAGCCTCCGACGGCCTTGGCGCCGGGCCAAGCGACTTTAAGGACCGTCTGCATAACTCTGGCGGAACTGGGGCGGCCGGATAGGGATGGCTGCAAAGCGTCTTTTATTAGCCAATAGCCCCGGTACTGGGGGAAAAAACAACGCAGCAGACCGCCCGAGCCCGGCGTGCAAAAGCCGACTGACCGGCGTGCAAAAGCCGACTGGCTTTACCCCGGTTTGCGAGCGCCAGGGCAGTTTGCGACGCGCCGGCAAAGCCCGGAAGGCGCTATGATTTAAATAGCTGTAAACGCTTGTTTTTATTGGGTTGGAAGCCGATTTTTCTTAAATTTCTTGCTTCGTATAGGGGGCTGCACGCACAGCGGGCATCCCGCTGTCCCCGGCGGGCCGATAGCCCGGCGCCGGTCGGAGTTGCCGTGCCTCGCTAGACTTCAGCGTTCGGCCCCCGACGCGGCGCGGCCGGCCGATACCGGGGAATTTCTTGCAAGCCATCATCACCATCGAGCAACTCGGCAAAACCTACGCCTCCGGCTTTCAGGCCTTGAAGTCGGTGGACCTGACGATACGGCGCGGCGAAATTTTTGCGCTGCTTGGCCCAAACGGCGCTGGCAAGACCACGCTGATCAACATTGTTTGCGGCATCGTCAGGCCAGGCAGCGGCCGGGTCAGCGTCAACGGCCACGACATCGTGCGCGACTACCGCGCTGCCCGCTCGCAGATCGGGCTGGTGCCGCAGGAGTTGTCCACCGACGCGTTCGAGAGCGTCTGGTCCACCGTGAGTTTTAGCCGCGGGCTGTTCGGCAAGCCGCCGAACCCGGCGCACATCGAGCGGGTGCTGCGCGAGTTGTCGCTGTGGGACAAGAAAGACAACAAGATCATGACGCTGTCGGGCGGCATGAAGCGCCGCGTGCTGATCGCCAAGGCGCTGTCGCACGAACCGCAGATTCTGTTTCTCGACGAGCCGACCGCCGGCGTCGATGTCGAACTGCGCCAGGGCATGTGGCAGATGGTGCGGCGGTTGCGCGAGCAGGGCGTGACCATCATCCTGACCACGCATTACATCGAAGAGGCCGAGCAGATGGCCGACCGCATCGGCGTCATCAGCAAGGGCCAGCTGATCGTCGTCGAAGACAAGGCGGTGCTGATGCGCAAGCTCGGCAAAAAGCAGCTGAGCCTGAGCCTGCGCCTGCCGCTGCCCCAGCTGCCCGAGGCGCTGGCCGACCTGCCGCTCACCTTGAGCGACGACGGCCACACGCTGGTCTATACCTTCGACACGCAGATTGAGGAAACCGGCATCGCGGGCCTGCTCAAACAACTGGCCGGGCTGGGCATAGACATTAAAGACCTGCATTCGAGCGAAAGCTCGCTCGAAGACATCTTCGTCAGCCTGGTGCATGCGGCCCCGCCAGACGCCGGCCAGCTGCGCGCCCGGGAGGCTGCATGAACTGGCAGGCGGTTCGCGCCATCTACCGCTTCGAGATGGCGCGCACCTTGCGCACCGTGACGCAATCGATCGCCGCGCCGGTGATCTCGACCTCCTTGTACTTTGTGGTGTTCGGCGCGGCCATCGGCTCGCGCATGGGCGAGATCGACGGTATCGGTTACGGCGCCTTCATCATCCCCGGCTTGGTCATGCTGTCGCTGCTGAACGAAAGCATTTCAAACGCCGCCTTCGGCATCTACATGCCGAAATGGTCGGGCACGATTTACGAGCTGCTTTCGGCACCGGTGTCGGCGATGGAGGTGGGGCTGGGCTACGTCGGCGCGGCGGCCAGCAAGTCGGTGGTGCTGGGCCTGCTGATCCTGGCAACCGCCCGCCTCTTCGTGCCCTACGAGATCCAGCACCCGTTCTGGATGTTGTGCTTTTTGCTGCTGACGGCGCTGACCTTCAGCCTGTTCGGCTTCATCATCGGCCTGTGGGCCGACAACTTTCAAAAACTGCAAGTGGTGCCGCTGATGGTGATGACGCCGCTGACCTTTCTCGGCGGCGCGTTTTACTCGATCAACATGCTGCCGCCGCTCTGGCAGAAGGTCGCCCTGTTCAACCCGGTGGTCTATTTGATCAGCGGCTTTCGCTGGAGCTTTTACGGCGTCGCCGATGTCCATGTCGGCATCAGCGCGCTCGCCATCACCGGCTTTCTGGCGCTGTGCCTGGGCACGGTGGCGCTGATCTTCCGCACCGGCTGGAAATTGAAGAACTGAAAGCCTGAGCGGCGCGCCGGCCACGGGCTTTCAGGCGCTCCGGCCCGCGCCGTGCGGCTTATGCCAATGCGTCAGCGCAAGTCCAGGTCGTCCGCATGCTGCGGCTCGTGCAGCGGGCAGCCGTTGCGGCTGGCCCTGAACTGCCTCGAGGCTTCATATACCGCCTTGCGCACCCGCATCACCGAACCCAACGGCCGGTGCGCGGCAAGGCCATGCCAGGGGCTGAAAGCAAGCCGGTCGTCGGCTGCGAGCAGCGCGTCGGGCGACAGGCCACTTTGCCATGCGGCGTGAATCCGGGCGACCGGCAAAAACTGGCTTTCGTCTTCGGCCCAGACGGCAGACGCGTCTTCCAGCGGCATGCGGTCGATGTCGGTACACAGTTGCACCCGCAGCTCCCATTCGGCTGGCTCGCCGCTGGTGAAAAACTGCTCTACCGCCTCGCGCATCGCGTCGGGCTTGCCTTTCATGTCGAGCGCGCTGCCGGTCAGCGCCTGCAGCGCGGGCGACACTGGCGCCAGCATCACCTTCGCCATGAAAAGCCCATACAGCAGCGGCACCTGCGTGAAATAGCTTTCGCCGAGTGGATGGCTTTGCCTATGGCCGCCCAGGGCGATCAGCGTGCCGCTTTCAGCGCCGACCGCTTCGACCACCCGTTCCGCGCCGCGTAGCAGCAGCGACAAAAACTGCTTGCCGGCGGGCGACTTGTCGGTGGTGGCGGCGGCCCGCTTCAGGTCCTTCAAAAAATGGCGTGCATCCGGCCGGCCAAAAGAAGGGCCATCCACCATCACGAAATCCTGGGAGGTGTGGGCTTCGGAGCCCGGCAGCCGTTCGCCCTCGACGCCGATCACTTTGAGCGCCAGCCCGCGCGGCAGCGACACGTTGTCGGGCAGCTCTTCGGCTGGCGCGGTGGACAGGCGCATCAGCACCGGATAGCTGCGCACTTGGGCAAACAGCCCCTGCGCCAGCTGTGGCGGCAGGCCGGGCAAGACTTCGAGCGTGCAGCGTAGCAGGCCGTGGTTCTTTGCGTGTACGCTGCGCCGGGCGTGGCCGGTGCTCTCGGCCATCGTCGCGGCCACGCCGTGCAGCGTGTCGATCAGCGCGGCCGTCGTTTCGGCCTCGCCGTCCTCGGGCTTCTCAAATTCACGCTGGTAGCGCAGGGGATGGACGAGGGTCGGGTCGGACATGGCGGCTCCTGTTTTGCTCGGCGTCGGGCGTGGAGTTGTCGGTACGCAAAATTGTGGCGCGCTGCGCGGTTGACCGGCTGTAGGCGCAGGCCGTCTCACGGCTTCGGGCGCCATCTAAGAGCTTGCGCCGGCCGGGTCCGCTTGAAATTTGACGCTGCGACCCGCAATTGAGGTTGATCAAACATGCGTTGCCGATTGCGAGTTGCAGCCGACTGCCTTCTGCCGCGCAGGCTCCCAGGCGGTACCGGCAATTCAGCCGCAGACTGGTCGGCCTGGCCACCATCCACCTTTTCCCCGAGGACCCCGCCATGACCCACGCCGCTACGGCGACACCGTCGCCGGCTTCGCCTGCCGTCCGCGCCGCCGCCGCATCCGCTGCCGGTTCCGCCCACGCTGCAGCCCTGGCCGCCAGTCCGGTTACCGCCATCGCCCCGCTGGGCTTTCCGTGGGTCACGGCCGACCCTTTCCTGTTTTGCGCTCACCACGACGACGCTTACCCGGCCGGCAATGCGCAGATGGGCCCGGCCGCGCCTTTGCACGGTCGGCAGATCGGCCAGGACTTCAGCCGCCAGGATGGCTGG
>JAJAYS010000045.1 GCA_026786065.1 Polaromonas sp. | reverse complement strand
TGTTGGTTGAAGGCGCAACCGCCATGTGGCGGGCATCGGGGACAACGGCATACAGCGCGATTTTGAAGCCGGCCGGCAATTTGACGCGTTTTAGGTTTTCCTTGATTGCATCGGCATTGGGGCCGGTCTGGACCACGACCGGAATGTTCAGGTCGGTGGTTGCAACCTTCATCTGTTTGAGCTTGTCGAGGTTGGCAGGCGCGCCAACCTGCGCGCTGGCCAGACTGACCACGCCGGCGCCTGCCAGCGCCAATGCAAGGTGCTTTATTTTCTTGCTCATTCGAAATGCCTCCAAGGTCTGACGCCGAAAACCACCGACAAAAATAGGCCAGTGCAGCGTCAGCGGGTCATCCTAATGCGGGTTTTTTTGTTTGACAAGCGAGTTGCATAGGGGTTTACAGCATGAAAAAGAATGCGTGGATGCACCCCTTCACCGCGCCTATCCATTTGATAAGGACACCTATATTTTTCGCGTCGGGCGGGGTGCATCATGCTTGGGGGTCGGTCTTCACAGCGCCCCCGCAAGACCCCGAAAGCGGCATGGGGTGCACCTCGTTTTTGGCTGGCAAGCGCATTGCATTCGCTGGCCCTGCTGCAGGTGAAGGACTTTGACACGCCCGGACCGACCTGCCTGGTGCGCAATGGGGGAACCGTCTCGATAAGCTCATAACGTTCGGTCATCAGCCTTCATCGACAATTGGCGGCATGGGCATCGCGCAATACATCAAGATCATCGGGCGCGGCAAAGAAGGCGCGCGTGCGCTGACGCGCGCAGACGCTGCCGACTTGTTCGGCCAGGTGCTGGACGGCACGGTCACCGACCTGGAAGTCGGCGGCTTTTGTCTGGCGATGCGGATCAAGGGCGAAACGGCCGACGAGATGGCCGGCTTTCTTGATGCGACCCGCGAGCGCATGCAGCACTTTCCCGCCAGCGCGCAGCCCATCGTGGTGCTGCCCACCTACAACGGTGCGCGCAAGCTGCCGGGGCTGACGCCGCTGCTCGGCCTGCTGCTGGCGCGCGCCGGACTGCCGGTGCTGCTGCACGGCACAGCCACCGAAGCCACCCGTGTTTTTACATCAGATGTGCTTGAAGCCCTTGATATACCGGCTCAGACAGCTATTAAATCAATAGCGAATGGCGAGCTGGTCTTTGCTCCCACCGAGCTGCTGTGCGCGCCGCTGAAGCGGCTGCTCGACGTACGCCGCGCCGTGGGCCTGCGCAACCCGGCGCACTCGCTGGTCAAGATCATGACGCCGTGCCTCGGCAAAAGTCTGGTCGTCAGCAGCTACACCCATCCCGAATATGCGATTGCGATGGCCGAGACCTTTGCACTCATCAAGGCCAACGCCCTGCTGCTGCGCGGTTGCGAAGGCGAGGTGGTGGCGGATGCGCGCCGCATGCCGCCCATGCAGGCCTTTGTCGGCGGCGAGGGCCAGCCGCTGCAGGCCGCGCAAACCGGGCCTCTGGTGACCCTGCCCGATCTGCCCACCACCAACGAGGCTGGCGCGACGGCGCAGTACATTCGCGCCGTACTGAACGGCGACAAGCCGGTGCCGGTGCCGATTGCACGGCAGGTGGAATGCATCTTGCAATTGGTGTCCTCGTTATGACGCTCTCCCACACCCATGCGCACGGCGGCAGCTGCACCCTCGTGGGGGCCGGACCGGGCGACCCTGAATTGCTGACGCTGAAAGCGCTAAAGGCCATCAAGGCCGCGACGGTTTTGTTCGTTGACGATCTGGTCAGCCCGGAGATCGTCGGCTTCGCCAGGCCTGCTGCGGGCATCGTGTACGTGGGCAAGCGCGGCGGCTGCAAGTCCACGCCACAGGCCTTCATTGAAAAGCTGATGGTGATGGCGGTGCATGAGGGCGAGACCGTGGTGCGCCTCAAGGGCGGCGACCCGTTTATCTTCGGGCGCGGCGGCGAAGAGGTCGAGCACTTGCGGCAGGCCGGCGTTGCAGTGACCGTCATCAACGGCATCACCTCCGGCCTGGCCGCCGTCACCTCGCTTGGGGTGCCGTTAACGCACCGCGACCACGCGCACGGCGTGTTGTTCCTCACCGGTCATGCACGCCCCGGCAAGCTGGCCACCGACTGGGCGGCGCTGGCCGCAACGGCAGCCCATGCCCGGCTGACGATGGTGATCTACATGGGGGTCAGCGGCGCGCAGGCAATCGAGACGCAGTTGCTGCAGGGCATGTCCGGCAACACGCCGGTGGCCATCATCGAAAACGCCAGCCTGCCGGCGCAGCGCCAGGCCATCGCCATGCTCGCCACGCTGCGCCAGACCATTGAGCGCGAGCAATTCAAAAGTCCCTGCGTGATTGTCGTTGGCGATGTGCTGGCAGGGCTGGCGGCGCTGCCGCATTCGGGCATATCGGCCGACCTGCGGACTTCGGGCCGACGCGGCTGAAGCGGCCGGTGGGGACACCGGCAGGTGCCAACAGGCGCGGCTACGCGCCGTCGCCGGTGTCATCGCTTCATCGGCCCGCCAATCCACCGGGAGCGCCCGGCGGTCGAGGCTGGCAACCCGAATGTGCTCAAGCTGCGGCCGGTGATCTTCAAGTACGACTGACGGCCCCGGTTTGCCAACCCCTGGCA